>JAAUQQ010000008.1 GCA_012032745.1 Synechococcales cyanobacterium RM1_1_8 | reverse complement strand
CCCAGTGACCGGCGTGTCAAATTCGCGGCAGGCTTCTGCGAGGCCCCGGCAGGCTTCGGCCAGTTGCCAGTAGCCGGTGGGCTTTTCGGGGCTGCCAAAGTTGAGGTTGTCGGTGACGGCGATGGGCTCGGCCCCGACACAGCTAAGGTTGCGGGCGGCCTCGGTCACGGCCATCTTGGCTCCTTCATAGGGATGGAGATAGACATAGCGGGGGTTGCAGTCCAGGGTGGCCGCCACGCCGCGCTGGCTGTTGGTCATCGGGTCATTCACCGGACGCAGGCGCAGCACGGCGGCATCGGCCCCGCCGGGCATGAGCACGGTGTTGTTTTGCACCTGGTGGTCGTACTGGCGGTAGACCCAGCGCTTAGAGGCGATGGTCGGGCTGTCCAGCAGGGTCAGCAGCAGCTCGGTCCAGCTCTGGTCGCCAACCCCCGTGGCGCTGGCCTCGGGCAGGTCGGCCTCGCGCCACTGCCAGGCGGCCTGGGCATAGGCCGGGGGCTCGGCGGGCAGCTCCCGGCGATAGATCGGCGTGTTATCCGCCAGGGCGCTGGCGGAGACCTCGGCGGCTACTTCGCCCTGGAAGAGAATGCGGACGATGGGCTCTTCGATGATCTTGCCCGCGACCACGGCCTGTAGCTCCCAGCGGTGGAAGATCTCGATCAGCTCCTGTTCGCGGCCTTTTTGGGCGACGAACAACATCCGCTCCTGGGATTCCGAGAGCAAGTATTCGTAGGGCACCATCCCCGTTTCCCGCGCCGGGATCAGGTCCAGGTCAAGCTCAACCCCCACGCCACCGCTGAAGGCCATTTCCGAGGTGGAGCAGGTCAGCCCCGCTGCGCCCATGTCCTGGGCGGCGACCACGGCCCCGGTTTTGAAGGCTTCGAGACAGGCTTCGATCAGGGATTTTTCCAGGAAGGGATCCCCCACTTGCACAGCGGGGCGATCATCGAGGGAGGCATCGCTCAGCTCGGCGCTGGCGAAGCTGGCCCCGCCCATGCCGTCCCGCCCGGTGGTCGAGCCGACGTAGAGCACGGGGTTGCCGATGCCCGAAGCCCCTGCCTTGACAATGTCATCGGTCTCCATCAGGCCGATCGCCATGGCATTGACGAGGGGATTGCCGTCATAGGCCTTGTCAAAATAGACCTCGCCCCCCACCGTGGGCACACCGACACAGTTGCCATAATGGCTAATTCCCGCCACAACGCCTTCAAACAAGCGCCGCGTCCTGGGGCTCTCCAGGGTGCCAAAGCGCAGGGAATTCAGCACCGCCAGGGGCCGCGCCCCCATGGTGAAGATGTCGCGCAAAATGCCGCCCACCCCCGTGGCTGCCCCCTGGAAGGGCTCCACCGCCGAGGGATGGTTGTGGGATTCCACCTTGAAGGCCAGGCGCAGGCCCTCACCAAAGTCCACCACACCCGCGTTTTCGCCGGGACCGACCAGCACCCGCTTGCCCGTGGTGGGAAACTGGCTTAGCAGGGGGCGGGAGTTCTTGTAGCAGCAATGCTCGGACCACATGACGCCGAACATGCCCAGCTCGGCCCGGTTGGGGTGGCGACCGAGGCGATCGCAAATGGCATCATATTCCTCAGGCTTGATCCCCTCCGAGGCGATCACCTTGGGCTCGAAGGGGGCACAGGCATAATTCACGGGGACAGCGGCGGCTTCGGGGGTCGCGGCGGAATCAATCGCAGACATGGCGTTGGAAATCTGATGACGGGGCAGCGGGTTGCCCTCGCATGACAGGTCCAATTCTATCGGTCGGTTGGGGGGCAGCGGCGATCCCATTCCCGACATTTCTCCCCGCTGCCATTTCCCAGCCCTCAGCATCCAGAAAAATCAATCTCGATCGGCCCCTGGGGTGGCTCACCCATCGCCACTGGCAGGGATAGGCTCCACCAGATTGAAATAGCGGTAGTCGATGAAGCGATCGCCACCACCCGCTTCATAGATCATGTCCACAAACCGATGATCCCAGCGGATATCCTCCGCAGCATAGGTATGGCGAGCATGGATGGGCTGCATGATCGTTTCATCCAGCCCGCTGAGGGAAACGAGAATATTGCCCCGCTTTTGCCGCAGGGAGTCTAACGTGGCTCTGTGCAATGGACTGTTCCCATCAATCACATGCATGACGGTCCAGCTCAGAACAAACTGAGGCGTTTCCCGACGTAGGAGTCCCAATTCATAAAAGCGACGCATGCGCAGCCCTTCCAGGGTGACCTCATCCTGAATCAAATAAACCTTGAGTGTCGCCTCAAGGATTTGGTTGCGCCGCCGATTGGCTGTGCGGAACACCAGCGTCGGCCTGCCATCGTGGGGCTCCACCACGGCGACATCACTAAAGACCACCCGCGCATCGGACCGGGAAAAACGGGCAAAGGCCAAGCCCGTAATCATGGCGATACTGACGATCCCCACCATCGACTCTAGGGCGACAATGCTGTGGGTATAAATTGTTGTGGGGTACATTGCCCCATAGCCAATCGAGCCGAGGGTTTGGACGCTAAAGAAAAAAGTATCCAATATTGAGCCGGGGGCAGCATTCTCAATTCCACCAGGCTGGGCCACATAGGCCAGGGCAAACAGGGTATTGACGGCGAGATAGCCCCCCAGGAGCACCAGAAAAAAGAGCTGCCAGGGCAGCATCAGCAATAAATGATAGGGATCTCGCCAATGGGCCTGCCATTGATTTAACCCAAGGGCTTCAAAACGGCCGGTGCTGGCCCTAAGCCGTACGATATGGGGTAATTCAAACCAGGTTCTAAATAGCCCAGGGCGAGGGGAAGTCATGGCGACGCTCAAACGGGGTGCATTTGTTCGAATCCACAAACATCTCCGAGCAGATAGGGATCCTGGGGGTTAATCCTAGCGCAATGCCTCTCCTGGGAGCTGCTCAGGGCAATCTTCCCCAAGGCTTACCTCCTCCCCAAGGCTTGCCTCCTCCCAAGTTAAGTTCTGGGCAAGACACCTAGCGCCAGCCAGCGGTGAACTCAGCAACACAATCCTGAGGAGACACGCGATTCACTGATGCTCAACCGCTTATTTACGGATAGATCGCCGCTCCGTGAATAATTTAATAATTACGTGCGAATAATATCTGTGGACTCCAGGCAATACATTTGGGTTCCCACTAACTTCACTGAGTAAGCGAAATCCATGACTGCCATTTTCGGTACATTCGGCTCTGACCCAGATTTGATAGCCTTGTTCGCCCCAGAAGTTTTTGCTCTGGCAGGCAATGACAGTCTATCGACTTTCTTTCTGGGATTGACTTCAAATCTGCAAACATTTGGAACCCTGGTGGGTGGAACTGGCAATGACACCTATAACGTGAGCCGGAATACGATCGCACTGATCTATGAGACGGGGGGAGACAGTGGGGATCGGTTGAAGTTTAGTGAGCCGCTGTTCAGCAACACGCTGGCTCAGACAACTGGCTTTGCAGAGATAGACGGTCGCCACCTCTTCATCGTCCGGAATAATGATTTTGGGGGCGACCAAACCATCGCCCAGATCGCAGATTGGCGCGTTCCTGGGAACCGGATCGAAGTCTTTGAAGACTCCACAGGAGCGATCTACAGCTTTGATGATTTTGCTCGGCGGCTCACCAGCAGCCCAAACTATCTAGGAAGCCTAAGCTACGAACAATTGTTGAGCGTGTCGGGGTCAAACTTCTCCCCGGCTGATATTCAACAGTCGCGCAATGATATTGATGCCACGCTGGTGCGATCGCGCCAACTCGACATCGCTCCCACCTTTTACCTACGCAATCAAGCCACGGGTAGCAATGTCGCTTGGTTTACCGACTACGGTCGCATCCTGCAAGGTACGCCCTTAGAGATTCCGACCCTGCCGACCCATTGGCAGCTAGAAGCGACGGGAGACTTGAACCAGGATGGGAAAGATGATCTAATTTGGTGGAATCGCAACACTGGCGAAGCCGCCGTTTGGTTCATGGATCGATCGCGGTTTCTCGGGGCCACAGGCATTGTCTCTCCCGATGTCAACAGCGGCTGGCGTATCCAAGGCGCAGGGGATCTGAACGCGATCGCAAAGACGACCTCGTTTGGCGCAATTCCCTAACCGGGGAGAACGCTGTCTGGTACATGGATGGCACGACCTTGGCAGGAGCCGCTGCAATTCCAACCCTTGGACTAGATTGGCGCATCGATGCGGTCGGTAATTTGGATGGAGACGGTCGCGATGAGCTAATCTGGCGAAACTATGCCAATGGCAGAAACGTTCGCTGGGTGATGAATGGCGGCGAGATTGTCTCGGGCGCTGATATTGCCACCCCCTTACCCAATCCGAACTGGGAAATACGAGGCGCAATAGATATCAACTATGATGGCCTCGATGATTTGGTGTGGGTTAATACCGCCTCTAGCGAAAGCGTTGCTTGGTTGATGCAAGGATCGACACTGATCGCGAGCCAGCCCCTGTCACCGTTACCCAGCGCCAGTTGGAGTTTGACCGTCTAAGTATGGCTAGTACGGCAGGGGAGAAGGGGAGCCGGATCAGAGCCCCTCTCCCCTCTGTGGGAGAGGGGTTGGGGTGAGGGGGGCCAAACGTAAGCCCGAGTCTACTAGATATGCCCAGGAAAAGCCTCTGCCAGCTTGCACTGACCTCGTGGTACTGAAGGGAGAGATTTTATTTGGTTTGAGGCTTAGGATTCGCTGGCGGTCCTTCCAGCTTTTGCGGTAGATACGGCCTGTTTTAAGGCTTCCAGGGCCTTGGCATATTGGGGGTCTTCCACGGTGCCGATCAGCTCGCGGTTCTTGCTCAATAATTCCTGCTCGGTTTCGCTGAGTTCATAGAGCACATCGGGGGTGATGCCCTCTTTGTTGATGTCCGTGCCATCGGGGGTCAAATACTTGGCAATGGTGACGGCCAGGCCGGAGCCATCGCCCAGGGGGCGCACCGATTGAACTAGGCCTTTGCCAAAGGTTTTGGTTCCCACCAGAGTGGCCCGTTCATTGTCCCGCAGGGCCCCGGAGAGGATCTCGCTGGCGCTGGCCGAGCCGCCATCCACCAAGACCACCAGGGGCGCATCGGTGAGGGAACGCCCGTTGGCCTGTTCTACATCTGCGGTTCCCCGCCGATTGACGGTGGAGACGATGGTGCCCTTGCCGATCCACATGCGGGCGATCTCGATGCTGGAATAGAGCAGGCCGCCGGGATTAGAACGCAGGTCGAGGACGTAGCCATCGACGTTTTTGAGTTCTAGTTGCTGGATGGCATCCCGCATTTCGCTGGCGGCGTTGGCGTTGAACTGGTTAAGGCGAATATAGCCGACGTTGAGGCCTTGGTCGGTGCGATCGCTAAACTTCACCGGATGAATCTCAATCAGCGCCCGCAGCAGCTTGAACTCGATTTCCCTGCTGCTGGTCACCTTGCCCTCGGGGGTCTGGCTGTCGCGGCGAACCGTCAGCATCACACTGGAATTGACCGGCCCCCGGATCAGTTTGACCGCATCGTCCGTCGTCATGCCTTCAGTGCTCTGGCCGTCCACCTTGATGATCACATCGCGGGATTTGACGCCCGCTTCAAAGGCGGGCGTATCTTCAATCGGAGCCACCACAATCAGTTCTTTGGTCTCTTCATCCTGGGTGAGCTGAATGCCCACCCCAGTCAGCTCGCCAGACGTGTCGATTTTGAGGTTGCCATACTCGCTGGGGTCCATGAAGCGGGTGTAGGGATCCCCCAACTTGTCCAGCATCTCTCGAATGGCTTCATAGGCAGCGGGCTGATCGCTGTACTCCCGATTCAGGTAGGCGCTGCGCACCTGCCGCCAATCGACCTGGTTGAAAGTGCCATCGACATAGTCATTGTCGATGATCTGCCAGACTTCATCGATCAACTCCTGGGGATTTTCCGCCAGCAAGCTCCGCCCCTTTGACCAACTGATCCCCGTACCGGCGAGCAGGGGCTGTCCCTTGGACCAGTGAATGCCGGTGCCTGCCAACGTTGCGGCTGCGGCTACCGCAGCCAGGGCACCCACCGCCAGCTTGGTCTTGGAAACTACCATAGAGACAGGAAAATGTAAGGGATTGGGCTGGTGCTTCCTGGGAAACAGGCCTAGCGTTGAAGCGGATTGGGATGAAGATGCGCCTGGGGTTGACAATGCTTGCCGCTGAGGCCGTGCCAGCTATCTTTACCAGTATAGGTGAGGGATTCCTATCCGGCATGGAGGATTGCTTCGATGCAGGGCCCCTGCATCGAAGCAATCCTCAACGAAAATGCAGGGGCTAGGGGGATGGCTGATCGGGCTCGACCCAGCGATCGTCGGCTTTGATCAGGTTGATCAGTTCAGTCACGCCCTCTGCTTCCGGAACGCGCTTGATTTCTTCGCGACCGCGATAGAGGGAAATGAAGCCCGGTGTCTTGCCCACATAGCCATAATCGGCATCGGCCATTTCCCCAGGGCCGTTGACAATGCAGCCCATGACGGCGATGTCGAGGCCGACGAGGTGATCCGTGGCGGCGCGAACTTTCTGCAGGACTTCTTCGAGGTTGAACAACGTCCGACCGCAGGAGGGGCAGGCCACATATTCCACCATGGTCTTGCGCAGCCCCAGGGCCTGCAAGATGCTGTAGCAGACGGGAATTTCCTTCTCTGGGGCCTCTGTCAGGGAGACGCGGATGGTGTCGCCAATGCCATCGGCCAGCAGGGTGGCGATGCCAGCGGTGGACTTGATGCGACCATATTCGCCATCGCCCGCTTCCGTGACACCGAGGTGGACGGGGTAGTCCATGCCCTCAGCATCCATGCGGGCCACCAGCAGGCGGTAGGCGGCCAGCATCACCGGCACCCGCGATGCCTTCATGGAAATGATCAGGTTGTGGAAGTCTAGGTCTTCACAGATGCGGATGAATTCCAGGGCCGATTCCACCATGCCTTCCGGGGTGTCGCCATAGGTGAACAGCATCCGCTCGGAGAGGGAGCCGTGGTTGACGCCGATGCGCATCGACTTGTTCTGATCCCGCAGGGAGACCACGAGGGGTTCGAGGGTTTCGCGGATCTTGTCGCGGATCTCATCGAATTCCGACTGTGTATATTCGCTGCGGTTATCCTGTGCTTTCTCGAATACGTAGAGGCCAGGGTTAATACGCACCTTGTCCACATGCTTGGCCACTTCCAGGGCAATTTTCATACCGTTGTGGTGGACATCGGCCACGAGGGGAACGTCTTGGTAGGTGGCCTTGAGCCGGGCTTTGATCTCGGCCATGGCTTTGGCGTGGGCCAGGCTGGGCACCGTCACCCGCACGATTTCGCAGCCGATTTCATGGAGGCGGCGGATGCCAGCGGTGGCTCCCTCGATGTCGAGGGTATCTTCATTGATCATGGATTGGACCACCACCGGGGCATTGCCGCCGACGATGACATTGCCCACGGGTACCGGGCGGGTTTTGCGGCGGTGGATGCTGGTGTCAAAGGCAACGTTCTCCCGCATTTCTTGGGGAGAAGTCGCTGCCCCAGGGGTGGAAGGGGTGGTGTCGGGGGCTGCGATCGCAGCATTGGGGGAGGAAAGCGTCTGCATACTCAAAAAATTACTGAAACAAACGTTGACAAAATCATCAGTTTCAACGGCCAAGACCGATGGGCCTAGGGAGCCATGGGGAACCGGATAGTTGAGCTATCCTCCGTTTGGCTATTTCCGTTAACAGTGCCACAGAACTGCTCTGAATAGTTGTGCTCTGGCCTCTCCAGCCCCAATTCTCACCGCTGCCCAGGCTGGTCGAATTGCCCTGTTCCTATCCTGAGGTGAGGGTTCGTTCAGGTCATAAACTTTACGCCTGGTGGCAATGTCGGTCGGCATGTCGGTTGCCAGAGTAGCTTGGGCATCATAGAAACCAAGAGATTCAAATGCTCGCCTAAAGTGTGGAAGCTATGATGACGGCCGGTGGACGATCTTTAGCACCTGTTGAGATCAACGATTTTGACATGGACAAGCAAATTCGCTTGTTCAAGTCTCTCAAACAGTTGCAGCTCACAGGTCAACTGTTACTCGAAGGACAGCGTGACCAGTCCTGGAGGCTATACCTCTACATGGGGCGTATCGTCTATGCAACCGGCGGCAGTCACCCTGTGCGCCGCTGGAAGCGAGGCCTGGCCAGTAGCTGTCCCCGCTTGGTCTCTGCCCCCCTCACCTTGGCCCCTCCGCCCCAGGACAAGCCAGAAGATGATCTCAGCCGCTGCTGGGAATATCAGATGCTGTACCAGTGGGTGAGCCAGGGCAAGCTGTCTCGGGAGGAGGCGAGTAAGGTGATTCGCAGTATCACCGTTGAGGTGCTGTGCGATGTGGCCCAGGCGCAACATGTCACCTATCAAGTCAAATCTGATACCACACCCTCCACGAAGCTGACGCTGATCGATGCGGAGCAGGCCGTCGCCGAGGCCCACAAGGTCTGGGAGAACTGGAAGACGGCCCGCATTGCGGATCGCTCGCCCAATTCTGTGCCGATTATTCGCCAGCCCCAGCAGCTCCAGGAGAAGACCTCCCAATCGGTCTATCAGGTGCTCAGCCGCCTGCTCGATGGCCAGCAGAGCCTGCGGGATCTGTCGGTCAAGATGAAGCGCGATGTGACTGAGGTAACGCGATCGCTGCTGCCCTACATCCAGCTTGGCCTGATTGAGCTGACCGAGGTACCGGATCTGCCGGGGCCGAATATCCCCAAGACTCCCAGTGATGTCACTCCATCGCCGCCGGAGCTGCGGCCCCTGATTGCCTGTATTGATGACAGCCCGTTCATCTGTCAGAGCATGTCTAAGGTGTTGACCCAGGCGAGCTACCGCTTTGTCGCCGTCAATGATCCCCTGCGGGCGATCGCGGTCCTGCTGGCTCGCAAGCCTGATTTGATCTTTCTGGATCTCGTCATGCCCAATGCCAATGGCTATGAAATTTGTGGGCAGCTCCGAAAACTCTCTTTTTTCCGTGATACCCCGATTGTCATCTTGACTGGGCACGATGGCATTGTAGATAGAGTGAGAGCAAAGCTGGTGGGTGCTTCAGAATTTTTGTCCAAACCTGCCAATGCGGATGCCATTTTAGACGTCATTCGCAAGCACCTCCATGAAACCGTTGAACCTGCTTTGTAGTTCTGCGAGTCAGACTGTGGCGCTAGTTGTGACAGCCTAGCAATGTCCCGGTCGTGATTCGACCTCACGTTGACCCCGGTGAGCCCCATGCGCTCGTGAGTTTTTCTCCCCCTTTTCCATCCCCTAATCTTCCGAGGCTAATTCCATGAGTACTGCACTAATTGTTGAGGATTCTCTCACTGAAGCTGAAATCTTTTCGAGCTGCCTACAACAGAGTGGTGTTCAGGTGTTGTTGGTGAAGAGCAGTGAAGAGGCCCTGGAGAAGCTCGACAGCTTTCCATCGCCTGACATTATTATTTTAGATGTTGTTTTACCCGGAAAGAGTGGCTTTGAGCTTTGCAGAGCCCTCAAATCGGAGAGCAAAACCCGAGGCATCCCTGTGTTGATGTGCTCCACCAAGGGCAGCGATATGGATAAGTTTTGGGGGATGAAGCAAGGGGCTGATGCCTATTTGTCTAAGCCCATTGATCAAAGTGAATTCATTCGCACCGTTCAGGGGCTGATTGGCAAGTAGATTTTAGCCAATAGAATTCAATCCAGCACGGTTCTTCTGAATTATTTTGGGGACTAGCCCCTAGGTCAAACCTCGCTTTGAGTGGCCCATAATAATATTTTTTTAGAGCGCACTTTTGATGGCTAATCCATCGGAGGTGCGTTTTTTGTATCGAAAAAGAGGTACTCAAAAACCTGATTGGATCAGACGATCGCCTGCGTAAAACCACAGGAATTGGGAAAGCCAAGGCCTTATCTGTTAATCCAAAGAATTAGGCGGGAATTCTAAGCTCAGGCAATAGATGGCTTCAGGCCCTGCCTTCGCCCAGGGGTTCACCCCCTGGCGATCGCCCCCACCGCTGTCTAAAACCGATAGAACCCCCTCGGACTATTTCCCCCAGAATTGGCCAAAGTTTACGAGTTTTCCCCTATTAGCATCCCAGCTCAACTCTCCTGACCCTGCCCCCTGTTCCCCCTCAATTCCTCAAACTTTTGAGAATTGTGCCATGCCCTCCGCCAGAGGAATCGAGATCATGTCCCTGAACGTCCTTGCTGAATCCAACGGGCTCATCCCCTCCGCCGAGACCAGCGCTGCTCCCCAGGGAGAACGTTTTTTGAGCTGTTACCTAGAGCCCAACATGACTGTTATGTTGCCGGTTCAATACTTGACCGAAGTGCTGACGATTCCTCCCCAGCAGGTGACGCCCATTCCCATGATGAATGCCTGGGTCATGGGGGTGCATAACTGGCGTGGCGAGGCGCTGTGGATGGTGGATTTGGGCCATCTTTTGGGGCTGACTCCCTGGTATCAGCAAAGCCGTAATTTTTCGAGCCACAATGCGCTGGTGATGCGCAACCACGATGGCAGGGGCAAGGATGAGGAAGGGGAACTGAAGCTGGGGTTGATTGTGAGCCAAGTCCAAGACATCGAAGTGATTTCCCTGGATCAGATCCGTCCACCCTCTCCCCACATTGCCAGCCCTGAATTGGCACCCTATTTCACAGGCTATACCCTCACTGGCCAGGGGCACCTCCAGGGCTGTCTGGACCCAGGTGCGATTTTTTCCATGATTGCCAAATAGCCCACCGCTCCGGGCCTTTTCCATCGGCTCTCCATTTCATCATAGGTCTGCTTCGCCCCCTGTTTTCTGAATCTCCTCCCATTGAACTAAGGACTGTTTCCCCATGTCTCAGACTGTGCCTTCCAACCCCAACACCCAGGACCTTGATGCCCAGATTGCTGGTGATGCAGAAGGCCAGCTCCGGACGACTGGCGCTTCGGGGGAGCCTGCTGCTGGAGCCGCTGGTGAGCCTGCGGAGCTGCCTGGCTTCGGATTGATGCCGCCACAACTCAATAGCATGGAGATGTTGGAGGAGCCCAAGCTGGTTTTCCGAGGCCAGGCTGATGCGGCTCGGGCCCAGCGCTTGCAGGCCAAGCAGATGAGCTATCGCCAGGGGGGCAGATGGGAGAAGCTCCCCCTGCGCAGCAAGGTAGTGGCGATCGCGGCGGTGTTGGGCATTCTGCCTGCGTCGGCCCTGGGGATGATTGACTATGGTCTGCAAAATGAAGCCCTCACCGGTCGCTTGGAAACGGCGGCGGAGCTGAGCGCCTCGGCAATGAATGACCAGCTCTCCCTGTTCATGCGGGAGCGCTTTGGGGATATTCAGGTGATGGCCCGCGAGGAGCTGTTTACCGATGGGGATCGGCGCGGCAGCGCCACGGTTCAGCAGCGCCAGGAGGTTCTGGATCGGTTTGTTGATTCCTATTCGATCTACAACAGCGTTGCGGTTTTTGATCTCAACGGTGAGCCCCTGGGCAACTCCGGTGGCGAAACCATTGGCAACCACAGCGATCGCAGCTATTTCCAAGCGGCCCTGGCCCAGGATGGTCCAGTCATTAGCCAGCCGCTGATCTCTAAGAGTTCCGGCATTTTCAGTGTTTATTTGGCGGCTCCGATCAAAGATCGCGCCACGGGCCAGACGGTGGGCGTCGTTCGGGCTCGGATTCCGGTGCAGGAAATGGAAGCCTTGCTCCAGGCCACAGCCCAACAGGAGTCTGCCAAACAGGGCGGTGCGGTGGAATATCGCCTCTACGACCAGAGCAATGAGCTGTTTGCAGATAGCATTGCCAGCCTTGAAGCCCTGCAACCTGCTGGGCCTGCGATCGCCAACAGGCTGCCCCTGGAGAAGGGGGAAGCGGGCAAAAATAGCCGGGGCCAGGCCACGGGAAGCAGCCAAGATGCATCCCGCAGCTTTGGCTTCACCACGCTAGGCCAGGCGGTGGGCTACGCTCCTTTTACCCAATGGAGCGATCGGTTCCGGGCAGATTTGCCCGAGCTGGGCTGGAAAACCGTGGTGACGATCGACAGCCAGGTGTTGGCGAGTGAACGCCAGCGCTTGCTCCAGGGCCTGATTTTCCAAGCCCTGATCTCCGGTGGTCTCCTGGCCTTGGTGGCAGGCTTGCTTGCCACCCGTGCTGTGCGTCCGCTGCTCCAGGCGGTGGATGCGGTGAAACGCATTGGCCGGGGCGACTTGGCGGCGCGTCTGCCGGTGAAAGGTGAGGATGAGCTGGCGATTTTGGCCGACAACCTCAATCAGATGGCGGACCAGCTCCAGCGCTTTAATGCCCAGCGGGATGCCATGGCCCAGCGTGCCAGTTGGCTGACCAACTTGGCGATTGATGCCGATGGTTTGAGCCCAGAAGAGCTGGACCAGCGCCTGGCCCAGGCCGTACACCAAGCCCGCGAATTCCTCGGGGTGGATCGGGTGGTGGTCTACAGCCTGGAGCGGGGCCTGGAGGGCGGCGATCGCCTGGGGGTAGCCCAGGAGTCAGTTGGGGAAGATTGGCCCTCGGCAGCGAGCTTGGACCTGGGCCAGATGTCCTTGGAGCCTGAGTTCCTGCGCTCGTTTCAGCAGGGAGAACCGGTGGCGATTTCAGCGGTCTCCCAGGCAGACTTGCCCGATGGCTATGCAACCCTACTTCAGGAGCTAGCGGTCCAATCCGAGGTGGTGGTGCCCCTGGTGGAGCACCGGCAAATGACCGGCCTGCTGGTGGCCCAAACCTGCGGCCAGGAGAAGGATTGGGATGAAGGCGACATCAATTTCATCCAGCAAATTGCAGCCCAGTGGGCGATCGTCCAGCAAATCCAGCAGGTGGAAGCCGCTCGGGGTCAAGCAGAGTTGAATGTCCAACAGGAGAAGCAACGCATCGAAGAACTTCAGCGCCGCGTCATGCAGTTGCTGATGGAAGTGGATCCCGTCAGCCGAGGCGACCTGACCATTCGCGCCAAGGTGACGGAGGATGAAATCGGCACGGTGGCTGACTCCTACAATGCCACGATTGAGAGCCTGCGCCGCATTGTCTCCCAAGTGCAAGAAACCGTGCTCCAGGTGGTGATGACCGCTTCGGGCAGCGGCGAGGCTGTGCAGAATCTGGCCTCCGGTGCTTCGCGCCAAAACCTCGAAATCGGCGAAGCCCTGGGCAGCATTGAACAGATGGTGAACTCGATTCGCCAGGTGTCAACCAACGCTGCCCAGGCGGAGATGGCGGTACAGAAAGCGGCGGACACCGTGCGCCAGGGGGATGATGCCATGGACAAGACCGTGGAAGGCATCTTTGCCATTCGTGAAACCGTGGGCGAAGCCGCCAAGAAGGTGAAGCGCCTGGGTGAATCGTCCCAGAAGATTTCCAAGGTGGTCAACCTGATTAGCTCCTTTGCGGAACAGACCAACTTGCTGGCCCTCAACGCTTCCATTGAGGCGGCCCACGCTGGAGAAGAGGGCCGAGGCTTTGCGGTGGTGGCCGATGAGGTGCGCTCCCTGGCCCGTCAGTCAGCCCAGGCCACGGCAGAAATTGAGGCCCTGGTAGCTGAGATTCAATCGGAGACCAACCAGGTGTCCGCTGCCATGGAATCGGGTACAGCTCAGGTGGTGGTCGGTACTCAGATGGTGGAAGTGGCGCGGCAAAACCTGACTCAAATTGCCCAGGTGAGTGAGGAGATCAGCGTCTTGGTAGCTGGAATCGCCCAGGCAACTCACCAGCAGACAGCGGCATCGGAGCAGGTCTCCATGGCCATGGGGGACGTGGCTGGGATTGCCAACCAAACCTCCAGCTCGGCGGATCAGGTCTCTGCTTCCTTGGAAGCCCTGGTGATGGTTGCCCAAAGCTTGGAAGCCAGCGTGGGCCAGTTCAAGCTCCAGTAGGCGATCGCCCCCGCCTCGCCGTCAAGTCCCCCGATTCAAACCGCCTTGACGCTGTTTTGTTTACGCCGTTTTTTCACGCTATTCTCTGCCCCTGTTATTCGTTGCTGTTGCCGCCGCGCGTGAGTAATCCCCATGACCCAGATTCCCCAGCCTATCCCCCAGCCCATTCCGCCCGAGCAGGAGGCGATGCTGTCACCGCGATCGCCCGCTTCCCCAGCCGCTAAGGCGAGCCAGGCTCCGGTTGAACTTGAAATCACGGAGCTGAAATATTACTCGGCGACGGCCTCGAAACGCTTGCGATCGCGGATGCAAACCGCTGCCCCAACCCTGGCGGGGAGATCCGGGCCTGGGCCTGCTGCTGGAACGGCTGCTGGAACGGCGGGCGATCGCCGCCAGCGCCTGAATCAATATTGGTCCAACCTCAGCCTGCGCAATAAATTTGCCCTGCTGATGGTGGTGAGCGCCACGGTCCCGACGGTGGCCGTGACCCAGAGCCTGGTTGCCCTCAACAAAAACCGGGCCATTGTCGATGCGAAGGAGTTTGCCCTGCAACAGGGCAGTGCCTTCCGCGATGAATATGTCCTCTGGGCCCAGACCGATGCCAGTAGCCGTTCTGCCAACCTGGCCCGGCTGGTCCAGGCCAGCGGCATCGATCCCAGTGATCCCGAGAGCGATCGCGCGCCCCTCAACAACTACATCGCCCTGGATCCCTTTGCCGATCCAGAAACGGCGATGAATTTCCAAATCGTCATCGATCTCAAAGGGCGCAGCATCGCCCAGGATATCCGCCTGCTCCAGGCTGACCCCGCCGTTCCCGCCGACCTCGACCAGGCCCTGGAAGCCGTGCAGATGCTGCCCGTCCAGGCTCCCCTCAACCAGGATCTGCGCAGCCTGCCCCTGGTGCAGAAAGTACTTTCCAATGGCATCCCTGCTGCGGGCATTGAGCGCCTCTCCAGGGAAATGACTCAAGTCCTGGGGCTCGCCCCCCAGCTCCAGCAGGGCGACAGCACCGTGGCTCGCGAGGGCCGGACGTTGACCGCCCTGTCCATTAGCCCTGTGCTGGTGAATGGCAGCACGCGGGGGGCCGTGATTGTCGGCCAAGTGCTCAACAACAACAGCATCCTGGCCGATGTCTTCAAACTGCGCTACGGCATTTCCAGCGCCGGGGTGTTCGATGGCAATCAGCTAATCCTCTCCACCGATGGCGATGGCAAGGGGGGTCGCCAAACCCAGGCGGCTGTTTCTGCAAAAACCCTAGAAAGCGTGTTTGAGCAGGGCAAATCCCACCTCGAAGTCACCCAGCGCGATGGCCACAGCTACCTCAATTATTACAGTCCGATCTATGGCAGCTCTCTTTCTGGCAGCTCCAGCGCTGGCCCAGCGGCGGATGGAGCGGGCGATGCCCAGCCCGTGGTGGGCATGACCTACCTGGGTCAATCCCTCCAGGCCGTGGAAGCCCGTTTTTGGAGCCAGCAACTGCTGGCCTATGGCTTGGGGGGGGCAACGATTTTGCTCTCCACTTTGCTGGCCTTGCCTGCGGCGGGTTCCTTGGTCCAGCCCCTCCAGCGCCTGGCAGAGCTGATGGGACGGTTGGGCCGGGGCGATCGCGGCCTGCGCCTGGCGGATAGCGATCGCCAGGATGAGATCGGCCAGCTCTCCCGCAACATGAACCACTTGGCCACCAACCTGGAGTGCAACGAACAGTTTCTCCAGACCGCCCTCTGGCAAAACAACATCCTCAGTGAAGTGGCCAACCTGCGCTCCCTCGACAGCCACAGCATGGGCGATGGGATGACTCAGATCCTCGAAACCACGCGCCAACGGCTGAAGCTCGATCGCCTGGTGGTCTACCGCTGTGGCTCCACCGCCGAAAACGGTCGCGTGCTCTATGAAGCGCGCCTGTCCCGCTGGCCTTCCACGATTGAATTGGGCATCAGCGATGATTGCATTCCCCTGGAGCGCCTGGAGCAATACCGCCAGGGTGAGATCCAGGTCAACCCCGATGTCAGTCGGGCTGGATTGAGCGATCGCCACCTCGAACTCCTGGCCACCCTCAAGGTCAAAGCCAGCATCATCGCCCCCATGGTCAGCGGCGGTGCCCTCTACGGCCTGCTGGTGGCCCACAGTTGCGCAGACACCCGATCCTGGGATCAAGCCACCGTCAAATTCATGGGTGCCCTGGCCGATCGCGTTGCGGCAGCCGTGGGCTACGTCACCCTGCTAGAGCAACAGCGCGAGGCTGAGGAAACCATTCGCCAGGACAAGGAAATCCTGCAACAGCGAGCCCTAGAGCTGCTCCAAGCGGTGGATCCCGTCTCCCAGGGAGACCTGACCGTCAGTGCCCGCGTCACCTCCGATGAAATCGGCACCGTGGCGGACTCCTACAACGCGACGATCGAGAGCCTGCGCCGCATTGTTGGCCAGGTCAAAACTGTGGCGACCCAGGTGACCGATACCGCTCAAGTCAACGATGTGGCCGTGCAAAAGCTGGCCCAGGATGCCCTCAGCCAGGCCAATCAAATCACCGGCTCCCTGGCCAACCTCGACCGGATGATCCGCTCCGTCCAGACCCTCTCAGCCCAAGCCTTGGAAGCCCAGTCCAGGGTCGATGCCACCCAGGCCACGGTCTCCGCTGGGGAACAGGCCATGGGCCGCACCGTGGAAGGCATGGCCACCATTCGGGAAACCGTGTCGGAAACGACCCAGAAAATGCAGGGTTTGGAAGCGGCCTCCCAGCGAATTTCCAATGTGATTCGCCTCATTAGCGGCTTCGCAGCCCAGACCCACATGTTGGCCATGAAGGCATCGATCGAAGCGGCGCGGGCGGGGGATCAGGGGGAAGGCTTCGCGGTAATTGCCGATGAAGTTCGTAGCCTGGCCGCCCAATCTGCCCAGGCCACGGCGGATGTGGAAACGGTGATCAACACCATCCAGATGGCGACCCAGGATGTGATTGCAGCCATGGAAGTGGAGACCCACCAAGTGGCCCAGCAAATGCAGCTAGTGGAAGACACCCGCGCCAGCCTCACCCAGATCACAGCGGCCAGTGGGGAGGTGAATGAGCTGGTGGCGGCGATCGCCCAAACCACCGAATTCCAAACCCAAGCCTCTGCCGAGACGGCCACGACGATCGCAGAAGTGGCCCAGCTAGTGCGGGCCACCTCCGATGAAGCCAGCCAGGTCTCCGAATCGTTCAAACGATTGCTAGAGGTCTCCCAGGCCCTCCAAGCCGAGGTGGCCCAGTTCAAGGTCAGCTAGGTTCCAGCCCAGCTAGGTTCCAGCCCAGCTAGGTTCTAGCCCAGCTAGGTGCCGCTCCAGGCAACAGTCATACCCCAGCCTTTGGATTGGCAGCATTCGGTTTGATTTCCCCCGTCCCCTTTCCCTTACCTTTCGATCTCTCAAGGCTTCGCAACTATGTCTGTCAATCCTGATATCCATGACAAGGCCTATCAATTCTTCATTGAAGAGGCCATTGAACTGCTCCAAATCATTGAGGATGGCATTCTGGAGCTGCGCAAAGATCGGGGAGCCAACACCGTCCATGCGGTCATGCGGGCAGCCCACTCGATCAAAGGTGGGGCGGCCAGCGTGGAGCTAGAGTCGATCAAAACCATCGCCCACCGTCTGGAGACTGCCTTCCGGGCGCTTTACGATGAAACGGTCGTGATTGACGATGAGTTGGAGGGATTGCTGCTCGATGGCTATGACTGCCTCAAAGAGCCGCTGAACGAGCAGATCGAGACGGGTCGCCACGATGCCGAAGCGGCCCTGGAGCAGGCCTTTCCCATCCTGGATGCGATTGAAGCCAAGCTCGGCCCCGAAGCCCTCAAATTGGCCGATAGCTTTATGCCCAGTTCTTCTGACCTGGGTATCGATATGGTGATCTCGATTTTTGAGATTGACGTGGAGGAGGGCATTGCTCGCCTGGAGGAAGTGGCGGCCAACCCTGAAAATTTTCCGGTGCTGGGTGAACTCCAAGCCCAGGCGGAGGTTTTCTTGGGCTTTGGGGAGCTGCTGGAGCTGCCGGGGTTTGGGGCGATCGCCCAGGCGATGTTGGAGGGTTGCCAGAACAACCCGGATCGGGCCATGGAGCTGCTGCAAGTTTCCCTGGTGGATCTGCAAGCTGCGCGGGATTTGGTCATGGGGGGCGATCGCGATCAAGGAGGCCGCCCTTCCGAAGCCCTGCTGGCTTTGGCAGCGACGGGCAGCGCGGGCGAAGCAGCAGCAAACATGATGCCTGCACCGCTGGATTTCTCGGGCTTAAGTCGCGATGATTTGGCCGATTTTGGTCTCAGTGAAGCGGACTTGGTCGGTTTTGACCTGGGTGGCGTTTTGGGGGGCGATCTGGGTGAAAATTCCAGTGACGATCTGGGCAAAGCAGAGGATGCCCTGGCAGATAGCAGCTTTGGGGAGCTCGATGAGCTGGGCTGGGCTGAGCTGATGGAGACGGGCCTAAATGAAGCGAGCCTGAATGAAGCGAGCCTAAATCGGGAGGCTGGAGCGGAGCTGAGTTCCGTCTCAGAGGGTCCAGATCTGAGCCTGGATGAGTGGGGTGATGCTGGGCTGGGTGATGCTGGGCTGGGTGATGCTGCTGGGGGCGATCGCGATTCCCTCAATGCTTCCCACAACCTGGATGCCATGGCTCAGTTGGCCAGTCTCATGGCTGACCCGAGTCCAGCAGCGCTTGGGGGGGAGGAGCTGGAGCCGGTTTCTGGAGCGGATTGGCTGGGTAGCGACAATGCCTTCGCGGCCTTTGCTGAAGCAGAGGATGAACTGGCGGAAGTTGCTGACGATACGATGGCGAAGGCCATGGCGAAGGCCGCTAGTCAGGAGGCTGTGGGTGATCGCTTTATCAGTGATATCGGCGATATCGGCGACATTGGCGACACCGACGACAGTTCTATCTACAACAGCTTGATCGACAATAGCGATCTCAGCGACATCGGCGATCGCTCGATCAGCAGCGGTGCAGATGCTGCTGTCACCGAAGCGGGCGAGGAGGTTTGGTCCGATGCCTGCGCGGATGATGCGACCGATGCCTTAACTGGAGCCTTCGCCGATGCCTTGGCCAATGTCGCGCCTGAGGAATTGCCTCCGGTGTCATCTGAGGCCTCGTCTGAGATCTCCAGTGACTTGGCAGACCAGACCGAAGCTGAGATTTTAGGCTTCATGGCGGAATTCAGCCATGAGCCTGGGGTGGTGCCCATGGGTGAATTGGGCGCAGAGAACCTGGCCGCCGATGCCGCCGATG
Organism: Synechococcales cyanobacterium RM1_1_8; assembly: GCA_012032745.1. Lineage (GTDB taxonomy): Bacteria > Cyanobacteriota > Cyanobacteriia > PCC-9006 > JAAUQQ01 > JAAUQQ01. Next base: position 14,405 of record JAAUQQ010000008.1, on the reverse strand, counting down.
AAGCGCTGTTCGAAGCGGCCCTGAATGCAGTTGATGTTGCTGTGTCGCTGGAGGCTGTCCCGGAGCAGCCAGCCTCAGAGCAGACAGCCCTAGACCAGCCAGCCAGCCCAGTTGTAGATCAGACTGCTGCGCTGCTGGAGTCGGAAGCCCTACTGGATCCCTGGGAGAGCCTGGCCGAAGCAACAGTGGAAGCTGAATCGGCGATCGCGCCCCCGGCCATCGAGGATTGGGCGATCGCCGACCCAGCCGTTGCGGCAGATTGCTCCACCCCAGCCGAACTGGTCGAATCGGTCGCGACGGTCCCAGCCGATCCAGCCTCCGACCCCGAGGAATCCTTCCCCGAAGGCACCTATGTTCAAGATTTTTCCCAGGGCACCTTCATCCAAGGGGTCACGGATATTGAAGGTCCGGATATTGCAGGTCTGGATGGTTCAGGCCCGACGGAATCTTTCCATGAAGGCACCTTCATTCAAGATCTGGACCAGGGCACGTTCATTCAGGATCTGGCAGAGCCCGAGGCTGTGGAGCCCCCAACCGCCGAGCTGTCAACAGCCCAGCCAGAGGCCCCTGCACCCTCCGAACCCGAGCCAGACAGCATCGATTTGATCTGGGGTGAGATCGAAGCACCAGCGGCACAGCCCTTGGAGGATGGACCCCAAGCTGGGGGCGATCGCTCCAATGACAGCATCGAAGCACTCAACCCTGAGCTTCAAGCCTTTATTGCCCAAGCAGCGGCAGAGTCATCAAAGCGTGACCAACCGCCTAGCTCCGTTAAAACGACTGAAACCATGGCTCCAGCGCCTCTGGATGATTTAGATTTTGGGGGTTGGGATGACGTCAAGGAGACGGAACGTGGGGAACCGCTGCCAGAACAGCTACTTTCCCCATGGCCAAAGCCTGAAGAGGTTCCAGAGCCTGAAGAGGTTCCAGAGCCCGAACAGGGGGCAGTCTCTGAACAGGTTTCGGTGCTAGACCAGGCTGCGCCAGACCAGGCTGGTGAAGAAAACCTGCCCAGCTTGGAAAGCATGTTTTCGTTTCAGCCGGAGCAGGTGGATGCGATCGCTACAGACTCCCTCACGGCTGAACTCAACGAGCCCCAGTCGCCAGAGCCTGGGTCCGCTCCTGAGTCCGCCCTAGAACGCGACCTGGAGCCCGAGCCGCAGCTAGAGCCCGAGCCCGAGTCCGAGATCCCCGCAGCCGCCACCGATACCGACACCGCTGTCCAGGTCGCCCTGGCGGAACACCAAGCCTCGGCCGCAAGCCCAGGGGGTAGCATTAACCAAGCGGTCTTGGCGGTGGAGCAGATGTTTAGCCAACTGCCAAGCCCTGGCTCTCCCCTGACTCCGGTGCCGCCCCAAAATGCGATCGCCCCGGCTGGCGATATCGGCAACAGCGACGTTGACCCCGAAGCGGAGGCAGAAACCACCAAAGCCAAGAAAAAGCGTCCAGGTGCCAAACTTTCCGGTATTTCGGTGCGGGTGGACCTGAGCGTGCTGGAGCGCATGAACAACCTCGTCGGCGAGCTGGTACTCAACCGCAACAGCCTCTCGCTCCAGCAAGAGCAGTTGCAAACCGTGGTAACACAACTCTCCAAGCGCTTTAAAGAGTTTGATGGTCAGGTCAATGGCCTGCGCAAGGTCTCGGATCAAATGTTGCTGGAGCCGACCCAGCGCGCCCAGGGGGTAGCCCGAGCCGCCGCCGCTAGCCCAGCGACCCGCCCAGCAGCCGGTCCAGCTAGCCAGCCAACTTCCTCCAACCCCAGCCTAGGCCAAACCCCAGCCCAGGCTGCGATCGCTAGATCGCCGAACGCCCCGGATGAGAGCCACTTCATGGAAGGCTTTGATGCCCTAGAAATGGATCGCTATGGGGCACTCCACGGCCAACTCCAGGAAATTTTTGAACAGCTCATCCAGCTTGAAGAAGGCGTCGATGACATCGGCGTGTTGCTGGAGCAATCCACCCAGAGTTTGACCCAACAGCGCCAGCGCCTCAGCCTGCTGCAAAATGAGCTGATGTGGGCTCGAATGCTGCCCTTGGACAATATTTTAGGCCGCTTCCCTCGGATGCTGCGCGATCTGGCACGCAAGCATAAAAAGTCTGTGGACTTGACGATGAACGGCACCCATGTGTTGGTGGATAAGGGCATCTTGGAAAAGCTCCATGACCCGATGCTGCACCTGCTGCGCAATGCCTTCGACCACGGCATTGAGCTGCCCGAGGTGCGCACTACCCAGGGCAAGCCAGAGCGCGGCACCATCCAGATCAATGCTTACTACCAGGGCAACCAAACCGTTATTGAAATTCAAGACGATGGTGAGGGCATCAACCTGGAGCGCATCGCTAAGCGGGCGATCGACCTGGGCTGGCTCTCCCGCGAAGAGCTGAAATTGCTGCCCCAGCAAACGCTGGTGGACTTGATTTTCGAGCCTGGCTTTTCGACCGCAGCCCAGCTCAGCGAGCTGTCGGGCCGGGGTGTGGGCTTGGATGTGGTGCGGGAGCAACTCAAGGGCCTCAAGGGCAGCGTCACGGTGGACTATGAAAAGGGCCGGGGCACGACCTTTACCCTGCGCCTGCCCCTGACGCTGACGGTGGCCAAGCTGATGGTGTGCCAGGTGGGTTCGGCAGCGATCGCACTACCCTCCGATGGCATCGAAGATCTCCTGGTGCCCGATGCCAGCCAAATCAAACAGGTGGGCCACAAGCGCTGTCTCCACTGGCGCAACGACCTGATTTCCATCCAATCCATGGCTGAACTGCTGGACTACCGCTGCCCGACCCCCGATGTGGCAGCGCTCAAAAGCATCACCGCCAAAAGCATTCCGGTGCCCCAGGACTGGGCCTTGCCGCTGCTAATCTTCAGCCGGGGCAACCAGCGCTGTGCCATGGAGGTCAACCGCCTGTTGATGGAGCAAGAACTGGTAATCAAGCCCTTTAGCCCAGCGATCACGCCTCCGGACTACTCCTACGGCTGCACCATCCTGGGCGATGGCCGCATGGTCCCCGTGCTGGATGGCACAGCCCTACTCAAGTTGCTCAGCGAACAGTCCATCGCCGTGGCGGCCGGGGTGGAGGCGGCGGATGAACTCTTTGTTGGTTTGAGGGATGAAGCCGAGGAGAATCCCTATGAAACCAGTTCCGGCGGCAGCTCCAACCTCTCCTTCAGCGAGATCATGCAGGCCAAGACGATCCTGGTCGTGGATGATTCCACGGCCATGCGCCGCACCATTGCCCTCAGCCTGGAGAAGGCTGGCTATCGCGTGCTCCAGGCGGGCGATGGCCAGGAGGCCCTGACCCAGCTCCGCCAGAACAGCGCGATTCAACTGGTGATCTGCGATGTGGAAATGCCCAATATGAATGGCTTCGAATTCCTCAGCCAGCGCCGCCGCGAGCCCCAATTGATGAAGGTTCCCGTGGTGATGTTGACCTCCCGCAGCAGCGACAAGCACCGCCGCTTGGCCATGCAACTCAAGGCCCACGACTATTTCAGCAAGCCCTATGTGGAGCAGGACTTCTTGAAGTCGATTGAGCAACTGATGGCAACGGTTGCTCCAGTCTAGAGCCTCCCATCACCCATCACCCACCACCCATCGCCAACCACCCATCACCCACCACCCAGCCCCAGAGATCCAATGCAAACCTCCCCCCCTGGCCTTCCCCCAGTCGAGCAATCCGACCCCTCCTTGGCTGGGGGGAAAGCGATCGCACCCCCAGCCTCCCCAGCCAGCCACAAACTGATTGCCTTCCCCGTGGGCAGCCTGCGCTTGGCTGTTGCCATGAACAGCATCAGCCGGGTGATTAACCGACCCAAGGTCTACAGCAGCGGCCTCAATGCGGTGGGCATTACCACCGTGGGTAACCGCGAACTCACCATTGTCGATTTGCATCAGCAACTCTTTGGCACCGCCCAGGCCTATTCCCCCGAGCGCCCCGGCTATCTGGTGCTGACCCCAGCCCCCAGCGGTGAACTGATGGGCATTCCCACAGCGGAAACGCCGCTGCTTTTGGAGGTGGACAGCAGCCAGATCCGCGAGCTGCCCGAATCCTATCGTCAGGCCGATACGCTCTGGGTGGCTAGCCATATTGTGCGTATCAACTCGGGGGAAGACGGTGCGCTTCAGTCTTTGTTTTTGTTGGATATGGCAGCGGTGATGGCCAGGCTGATGAACCAGGACCGGGGAGGGCGTGGCTAGAAGGGCTGCTGTTGGGCGATCGCTGGGGGCAGTCCAACGCTCACCAAAAACGCCATTTGCCGGTCAAATTCCTGGGCCAGTTGGGCAGCGGCAGCGTGCCATTGTTCCGGTTGAGACCAGGCTTGGGCCGGGTGTTGGCCAAACAACCCATCGAGGGATCTGGTGGGACCTGCCTCCGATAGCCGGACTTCGGGCAGCACTGGTGCGGGAATGGTCCAGTTCAAGAGCATCCCTAAGCTCGCTGCTGGGCCAGTTCTCGCGCTTGTCTCCCCACCTGTCTCCGCACCTATATCCGCACCTGTCTCCGCACCTATATCCGCACCTGTCTCTACCGCAACTTTCTTCCAACGGATGGCCCCCCCCCAAGGCCGCTTTTGACCAAAGTCTGGCTAATGGAGAGGGGAATGCGTTGATCCAGGCTGCGGCCTGGGCTCGGCATCTCTCCCAGCCAGCCGGTATTGAGCAGATAGAGTGCCGTGTCCGGAAAGGCTTGGAGGCGATCGCGCAGCCCCAAGCTCTCGCGCAGACAGCGCTGGGGATCCGCCGTGCCAAACAGCATCTGGGGCTGGAGCAGGTGACGCTCCCAGCCGGGCAGGGCTGCGCCATAGCCCAGGGCGACGAGGTAAATCGCTTGGGCGGGGCTCAGTTTGGCCAGCAGCGGGAAGAGACCAGATGTGTCTGCAACAAGTAGGAAAATGGCCTGGGGGCGATAGCTGGGGCTGGACGGGCTGGGTGGCCGAGGGCAGGGCCAGGCGGCGGCCATGGCCCCGCCCCAGCGGCGATCGCCAAAACTGGGATTGCTACTGGAATCCTCCAAGGGCACATTCTCCAACACCGCGCCAAAGCCCAGGTGAGGATAGGCCGACTGCTGGGCTTCCGGGGAGGAAATCCTGCCATAGTTGCCCTGCAACAGCGGTTGGATCTGCCCCTGACTCCGCCAAACCCAAGGCCCTCGCTGCCAATCGGGACTGAGGCTGGCCGCGAGTCGCTGCTTGCCGCTGCCCGCTGCACCCAAAAACAGGGCGGCGGGCGCTGGGCTTTGGGGCGGGTGAGCCAGTAGATCAAGGGGAGCCGCGATCGCCCTTTGCCACAGCAACAGATCCCCAGACCGCGCTGCTGCGACTTCTGCACAGAGCGCCGCGATCGCCCCCCACAGATCGCCCCCATGGCGACTGCCCGCCACCAGGGCCAGCCCCCTGGCAGCATCAACAGCGATAAACACCTCCGCTCGGATCAGCGGCTCCAGCAGCGGCTCCCCCTTCAACCCCGGCAGCGCAATCACCGTAAGCTGGCCGGGATCAGGGCTTGTGTGACTGGAGCCAGGCTGATCTGAAACGGCCTGGCCCAGCCACTGGCGAGCCATCAGCACCTGGGAGGCGAGTTCACAAACAACCCGCAGCCGGGGAGGCGAACCCGGTTGCTCCAGCAATGCCCCTAGGGAACCATCGCACTGGTAGAGGCTGCGATCCTGGATATAGTCCAACACCCGGCCATAGAGCCCATCGAAGGTCGCCGGGTCCATGGGCTGTAAGGCCCCTCCCCACACCTGCCCAGCCAGATCCGCGACCTGGGCAGCTTGGTCTTCATCAGCCCCATCCTCGCCAGCTCCAGCCGTCAGCCCCGGACAAACGCGGTAGTAACTGCTGGGGGTGATGCCGCTGTAGGGCAAGGTTTTCACACAGAGCGCACCGCGATCGCTCAAGCCCCCTTCAGCCCGCAGCAGGGCATGTTCCACCAGCTCCGGTACGGAGAGATTGCGGTAAACAATCGCCTGTTCCAGGGCCGTTTCCATCGCCAACTCCAGGCCAGCGGCCAGGACTCTGGTGCGATGGGAGAAAGCCTGGCTGTATTGAGCATCATGGATGCGGGCGGGCTCTCGGGCCGGATCTTGGGCTAAATCTCGGTCCGTATCCAGGGCTGCTGAATTAAGCTGGCAGTTGGGCTGGCAGTTGGGCTGGCAGCTTGCCGAGCCATCCGCTTGGCCGCCCGTTTTACCATCAGCCTTACCATGACCATCCAATCCCCACCCATGGCCCAGTCCTCCATAGCCCAATTCCCCATGACCTGACTGGGCACGCGTTTGGGCGGCTTCCAAGGACAGGGCTCGAAAGTCAGCATCGGTTAAAGAGGATGGAAACCAGGGATTATTATTGTTTGAAGCGGACGGGCCACATTCCATGAGCAATTAGCGCCAATGGGACTGGATGGCAAAGGTGGAAAGCTTGCAGCATCAGCCTTGGTCTTTCCCAAGTTAGCCCCAAGTTTGTCCCTGGAAAGGGTGAGCCCGCTGAGATTTCACAAAAGTCGCGAATAATGCAGCAAAACTGCACAAAGCCTCGGCTCAGGTGCCTATTGGTAAAGCAGGTGGTGGAGCAGGGGAGCTGGATTAGGGCTGAACCATGAGCTGTCCCTGAAGTCTGAGCTGCTCCGGGGTGATGCTTAATTCTTCCAGGTGGATCTCTTCGCCTAGATTGATGACAGCGGCTTCTAGCGGGCTGAGGTCGGCCCTGAACCCCGCAGGGGGCTGCTGCTGCCAGCGGGGTTGGTGGAGCAGGAGCGATCGCCCTCCCTCCAGCTTGAGCCCGCTGTCCAGGACCAAATTGCCCTGAACCTGATCTTTCCCAGCATCCCCACCAGGCTCAACCCATCGCAGCAGTAGTCTCAAACGCCCCTGGCCAAGCTCCAATTGAGGGTGATCCAGTTGGCGCTGATCCAGGCCAGCCAAGCCAGGGCCAGCCAGGCGGTCAGCGCCGGGACAGCAGAGCTGGTGCTGGAGCAGGCTGAGCCAATCGGCCAGCAGCGGTGCCAGCAGCGGGGAGCGCAGGGAGTCATTCAGCTGGGCTGGGCTGAGACTGAGATTGAGCTTGACGGCGATGGGAGCAAGCAGGCGCAGGGGCTTGCCCCGGACGGCCTGGCCCAGATTCATCCGAATGTTTTGCCCCTGGAGATTGAGCTGGCCGAGGTGTAACCCCCGGTAGATTGCGCCCTGGGCCATGACCCGCACCTCTGGAATGTGGCCCGCCAGCATCTGCCGACTGCTGAGGCTGGCTCCCGCTTCGGCCTGGCTGCCGATCCCAATTTCCAACTGGTCCACGCTGCTCACCTGGGAGCGCAGCCACAGTTTCAGGGCAGGGGCCAGGATGCTGGTGACGAGGTTTTGGGGCGGCGGACGAAACTCCGGTGAAGGCGATCCCATGGGCTAAACTCCCCTGTTTGGGGCTGGCTGGAGGAATGGACGGGATGAACGGGGGCCGGGAGGATCTCACTGAGCAGAGGCCAAGGGGCCTCAGCCAAGGGAACCTAGCCGCCCAGAGCAGAGTACTGCATCGCTTCGCAGTTCCCCGAGGAGCGGCCTGGAAGACGATGTCGGGATCTACCCTAACCCAGGCCAGGATCCCCTAAAGTCAATATTTCTTGACACAAGCGGGGATCAATATTCTAAATGTCAAGGTATTCTGACTTAACATTCCGATAGAATCCCATAACCTCGTTAAATCGGTCATTTTCGCGGGGATCAAGGCTTGCATCTTTGGGGCAAAGCTGGCATTACTGTATGCATCAAGCGATCCCCGTAGCTAAGGTGATGCCCCAGTGCTGGCGTATCGCCCCAGCCGTCTCCCTCCGGGGAGCAAGCCACAAGGTCAGTCCGCGCAAGTTATTCCATTGCCGAGAGGTATCCACCATGGCCCACCCCCGTCCCCCCCTAGAAGAGATGACCCTGCGACAGCTGCGCCGCGTGGCCAGTGCTTGTCAGGTCTCGCGCTACAGTCGCATGCGCAAGTCGGAGTTGTTGGAGGCGATCCGTCAAGCCGAGCAAGCTCAAGGGCTGGCTGAAATCAGCCCCCAGGCTTCTCCCGCCATGAACGCTGACAACCAGGAGCAAGAGATTGTGGAAGCTGCGAAGTTTAACGTTGGTCAAGTGAAGCCTGCGATCGCTGAACTGGCCGATGTGGATGCTGGTCTAGAAGAATTGCCCGAAGGCTATGGCGACAGCCGCATCGTTCTGCTCCCCCGCGATCCCCAATGGTCCTATGTCTACTGGGATGTGCCCAACGAATATCGGGAGTCGAAGCGTCAGCAGGGAGGCAGTCAAATCGCGCTGCGACTGTACGACATCACCGATATCAACCTGGGCAGCCAGAAGCCCCACAGTATGCAGGAATATGCCTGTGATGAGCTGACCCAGGAATGGTACATGCCGATCCCGGTGAGCGATCGCGACTACATGGTCGAGCTGGGCTACCGCTGCGATGATGGCCGCTGGCTCAGCCTGGTCTCCTCTGCCCGCATCCACATTCCCCCCGTCTACCCCTCCGATTGGGTGGCCGATAACTTCATTACTGTCGATTGGGATGAGGAACTGCGTGGTCGCACCGTCTTCGCCCTCAATCCGCCGAAGCTGGAAAGCGAGTCCAGTACCATGGCGGAAATGACGGAAAGCATCTACGGCAAGATTTTCGACAGCGTCGGCGGGGTGGAAGCCCAGCGCGTTGCCGGGTCGCTCTATGGCTCCATGCAGCAGGTGCCGATGATGGCCGCTCCCCCCGAATCCATGAGTTCCTATGTCTTGGCTGCGGGTTCCGGCATCGGCCTCTGGGGCAATGCGTCCGGCCTGACGATGTCTGGTGTGGGCATGGGCGCTTCCATGGCTCCGGCCAAGCCCCCGCGCAAGTTCTGGTTGATTGCCGATGCGGAACTGATTGTTTATGGTGCCACTGAGCCCGATGCGACGGTGACCATTGGCGGCGAGAAGATTCAGCTCAATTCTGATGGCACGTTCCGTTTCCAGATGTCTTTCCAGGATGGGGTGATTGACTACCCGATCTTGGCGGTGGCAGCGGATGGCGTTCAGACTCGCTCGATTCACATGAATTTTGAGCGTGAAACGCCTTCCCGCAATACCAACACGAAGGAGGAAGCGGTGGAGGAAATGATCCCTTAGTTTGCCCTTCCGTTGCTTAGGATATTGCGCTTTCTGAGCAGCCCCCTTGCCGTTGGTGAGGGGGCTTTTTGCTCCCTCTTCCCAATCGTGAAGCCAAGTTGCATTGTTTTCAAACTCACGATTCCGAAGCAAAGAGGAGAAGGAGCAAATCAAAGCCGGTGAATTGCCCAAAGAATGGGAGGTTCAACCGAATAAGCAACGGCACAAAGACACCGATGCGCGTTGGACGAATTGGAGGCGGGAGTTAGCCGAATACTTTGGCTAGGGCGCGAGCGGTGAGGGCGATCGCCTCCTCCACCTCACTCTCACTTACAACCAAGGGCGGCACAAACCGCACCACCGTCGGTCCCGCAGGCACCAACAGCAGCCCCTCCTCCAAGGCCGCCTTCACGATATCGATCGCCCCTTTCTCCCCATCCGGTTGCAACACCAACCCATTGATCAAACCCCAGCCCCTGGCCCCGGCCAACTGCTGCGGATACTGGGCCGCCAGACCTGCCAACCCAGCCCGCAACTGCTCCCCCCGCGCTTGCACATTGGCCAAGAGATTCTCCCGCTCAATCGTTTGAACAACGGTCATGCCCACCCGACAAACAAACGGATTGCCCCCAAAGGTGCTGGCATGGTCCCCCGGCTGGAAGACATTGGCCTTGGCCTTGCACAGCATCGCGCCAATGGGGAAGCCGCCACCCAGGCCCTTGGCCAAGGTAAACACATCCGGCTCAATGCCCAGGTTCTCGTGGCCCCAGAGCTTGCCCGATCGCCCCATGCCCACCTGCACCTCATCCAGCATCAGCAAGATGCCGGTCTCGTCACAGAGCTGGCGCACCTGCTGGAAATACTCGATATTGCCAGGGTTGACGCCGCCCTCGCCCTGCAATGGCTCCAGCAGGATCGCCGCCACCCGAGGACCGTAGGCATTGAGGCTTTCGACCTTCAGTTTCAGCGCCGGAAAATCGTTGTAGGGCACATAGTCAAAGCCCTGGACCATGGGTGTAAAGCCCTTGTGGTACTTGGGCTGGCCCGTGGCCGTCACCGTGGCCAGGGTGCGGCCATGGAAGCTGGCATTGGCGGTGAGGATCATCGGCATTCCTTCGATGCCTAGCTTGGTATGGCCATACTTGCGGGCCAGCTTGATCGCCCCCTCGTTGGCTTCCGCGCCGGAGTTACAGAAGAAGACGCGATCGCCACAGGAGTTCGCCGTCAGCCAGCCCGCCAGCTCACCCTGGAGGGGAATGTAATAGAGGTTCGAGACATGTTGAAGCTTGGAGACCTGATCGGTGACGGCTTCAATCAGCGCCGGGTGGGAATGGCCCAGGGTGCAGGTGGCAATGCCCGCGACAAAATCCAGATATTCCTTGCCTTCGGTATCCCAAACGCGGCAGCCTTTGCCGCGCTCCAATGCCAGGGGAAAGCGCCCATAGGTCTTCATCACACTGTCGTCGAAGACGGCGGTGTTGTAGGGGGTGGTTTCGGGGGCAGGCTGGGGGGATGCGATCGCAGGGGAAACGAGGGTTTCTGGACTCACGGTGTTATGCCTCTTACAAACAAACGCTTGCAAACAAAAACAGCGGCCATGGTTAAGGCCTTAGCCCCCAAGCTTAACCTAAAGATTCAGTTCGGCATCAAGAGGAATGACCAGATCCCATGACGTCAAAGCCTTTCTGAAAAAACATGAGATGTTGCTCCGGCAGGGATTCATCAGTTTTCACCCAAGCCAAACCCACCTGGGCCATTTCCTGTTTGACCTGATGCTGGGTCATTTTGTGGTGGGGCTTGATCGTGCTAAATCGATCCTCCCCCCGATATTCTGCCAATACCGCCAGCCCGCCGGGCTTCAGCGCCGCCACAATCCCCGCATCATCTCGTAGGGATATTCAAACTCGTGGTAGGCATCAACCATCAGGGCCAGGTCAACGGTAGCGGCGGGCAACCGGGGATCATCCTCCGCCCCCAGCACCAGCTCGACGTTGCCCAGGCCCGATTCAGCTTTGTAGCGCTCCATCAGGGCCACCATCTCCGGCTGCACATCCACGGCATAGACGCGGCCTTCGGTGACGCGGCGGGCCATGGGCGCGGTGAAGTAGCCCGTGCCTGCACCAATGTCCGCCACCACCATGTCCGGCGTGAGCTCAAGGGCCTTGATCAGCAGGTCCGGGCGCTCCTCCAGGGCGCGGCTGGAGCGCTCCAGCCAGTAGGCCCCGCGATGGCCAATGACGTTGGCAATCTCCCGGCCCAGGTAGCCCTTGCCGATGCCATCGTCGCTGGCCCGCCCCAGGGTGGCATAGGCGGCGACCTCTTGCGGGGGGCAAGGGGGAGGGCGCGATCGCCCCAGGCGGGCGGCACCGCCCAAAGCCACAGGCTAAGCAAAACCAGCGCCATCCAAGCCATAGAAATCATTTGTTACAGGTCAGGTCAGGTCGAAGGAGCTAACAGAATAAAAACCCCACAGAATAAAAACCCCACGGTACAATACCTGGGAGCAATGCCTGTGGGGCGAAGACGCAGTTAGGAGGTATCTTATGAAGCCAAACTAACAAACATTTGTCTTGCGTAAAGTGATTTTTAAGAAGTTCTTAAGTATCTAGTGCAAGTTTTTGGCACCTGTTTTTGGCACTCGTTTTTTGGAAGCTGTTTGACTCGTTTTTTACACGAGCCAATGGGTTGCGCCATTCTGTATCTAAGCGATCAATTCACATTTGAAATTTAGGCTAGTTTGCGATTTAGACTGCCAATCTGCCGTCAATCTAACGCAAATATGTTTTGGGACTTTAACTGTTTCAACTCATTTCGAAGGATTTCTTTGCTTTGGATCGGTTGACCCAGGCTCAGTTGAGTTTGGGAGGCAATGGCCCATTGGCCCAGCCGACTGCACTGATCCGCTCGAATTGTTGTCTTCAATACATGGGAACAGCGCCCCGGCTCCTCCAGGGCAAAGAACAGCACCCGATACTCTCCCTGGGCTGCCAAGCGCCGGATAAAGCGCTGGCCATGCGGGGACTTCAGATCCAGAAAACAGGGCAACCAGCGGGCATCCTGGCCGTCTCGGAAAAAGCGGCTGTGCAGCGCGGTCACCCACATCAGCATGGGGTGCGGAGCCATGGCGCAGAGAAAGTTGCGATAGACCTGGGTGTAAAGACTGGCGAGGGCAAGCTGTTGGATTTCTGCGCGGGGCAACATGGTCCACAGGGTGGGGTGGAGGCCTTCGCTGGTCTCGATCTGCTGGGAAAAAACAATCTGCGCCAGGGGTTTGTCCCGAGGCCAGATCTGACTGCGGCAGAGTTCATCGATGCTGGGTGGCTTTACTGGCTCAGGTCGAGCCACAGCCTCCCCTGGCAAGGACACCGAGGGGCCTTGACGCTCGCCCCAATGGGGATCCAGCGACTTTAGACATGCGAGCACTTCCGTGACGTTGGCGGGACGATGTTCAGGTTTCTTTTCCAGACAGCTATGGATTAGGCCAGTCAAACTCTGGGGCAATTGGAGCCGGGGCGAAACCTCGCGAATGCTGGCCGGGGGCGTTTGGGAGTGGGCTTTGTACCAGCCCCCGAACGTGGGCGAGGCTGCGCGAATTGGCAGCTTCCCCGTCAAGCAACAGAACATGACAATGCCCAGACTGTAGATATCGGACTGGGGGGTGGGCTCCAAGCCTTCCATTTGCTCTGGGGCAGCGTAGGGGAAGCTGCCCTCGAAGCTCGCTTCCGGGTTGGTCTCGCCTTGGATCAGCTTGGCGATGCCAAAGTCCAAAATTTTGGCCAGCTCGCCCAGGGTGGCATCGGGGGTGACCAGGATGTTGCTGGGCTTGATATCGCGGTGAATCACGGGGCAGCGCTGACCGTTGACCACGATGCCCCCGTGGGCAACCTTGAGACCCTGGCAGATTTGGCTGAGGATGCTGACAAAGCGGGGCAGGGGCAGGGGCCATGGCCCAAGATCTGGCTGAGGCTTTGGCCCGGTAGATATTCCATCACGTAGAAAGGAATGCCTCGCTCATCTAGGCCAACGTCGTGAACATGGACGATGTGAATGGTTTCTTGGCCCAGTTGGGAACAGGTTTTGGCTTCGTTGAGAAAGTTATCTCGCCGCTTTGGACTCAGCAATGTCTGGGAGAGGAATTTGATGGCGATCGCCCCTCCCAGGGTGCTGTGGCGACCCAGGTAGACCCGTCCCATGCCACCTTTCCCCAGCAGTGCCATGATTTCGTAGCGCTGGTCGAGAATGCGTCCAATATTGGGATCTGTGGGAGCTGATCGTGCGACTGAGCTCATGCCAATGTTAAACCGTTCAAGCTTCCAGTAAGTACTGCCGCACCACTTGGAGCTGGGCGGTGAGGGGACGGCTGGGGGGATGGACATGGGACAGCCAGCCCGCTGCATCGAGCAGGTCCATGGATTGGTGCCGACAGAGGTAGGCGATCGCCACCAGGGGCGATCGCTCGATGCCCGCCAGGCAGTGCAAATACACAGGCTGGCGCTTTTGCAGATTCCAATGGATCAAATCCACCACCTCCGACAGCTCGGCCAGGCGAAGCGGTTCCCCAGAGTGGCTGTCCGGCAACACGACCCTGGCACAGCGAAAGCGGTGGTGTAATTCCTGGGGCAGCTTGCCCTCCGATTCAGCACAGAGGGAAATGATCGACCTGATTTGCTGTTGCTCCAGCAGGCGCAGCCAGCCCTTGCGGGGCAGCGGCCCGATCGCCAGCCGGTTTTCCAAGACCCAATCGAAGGGCAAGGCATCGGCCCCAACCCGCTGGCGCTTCTCGGCTTGGCGAGCCTGGAGCCGAATCTGTCGATGGGCCTGCTGGAGCAGCCGCCGTTGGGCTTTTTGCTGGGCGCGGGTTTGCTGGGTGCTGGGCTGGTTGGGCGGGCTGGGCGGAAAGCATCCCAGGCTGGGGCTGAAAGCAGGCTGAATCCGATGGTGGCTGGCCGTGGAGCTGGGTGGGGTCGAGCGCTGACCGGTCGAGCGCTGGCCGGTCGAGCGCTGGCCGGTCGAGCGCTGGCCGGTCGATTGCGTGACGACCCAGACTGCGCAGCCATTTCCAAAGGCGCGATCGATGCTGGCGCGAGGGAAGAGATTGCAAGCGACGTGACCCCGAGTGAAGGAAACTGCTGGAGAGAGGGCTGTTCCTGGTTAGCTGACAAATCTTTGGCCCCTCATCCCCCAACCCCTTCTCCCCCGGGGGAGAAGGGGAGCCGGAACAGCAAATCTGGGTTCAAGCCCCTCTCCAAAGGGGGAGAGGGTTGGGGTGAGGGCGGTTCGAGTTTTATCAGTCA
>JAAUQQ010000333.1 GCA_012032745.1 Synechococcales cyanobacterium RM1_1_8 | reverse complement strand
TGGGGCCGGGCAAGTGGGGCCGGGCAAATTGGGGGCCGGGCAAGTGGGGCCGGTCTCACGGGGCTTCTGGCTCGGCGTGAGGGCGGAGGGAGGGGGCGATCGCGCCTAGGCAAAACCGGGCTGCTGCCTGCCGCCATGCCTGGACCAGTAGCCCGACTAACCCTGTAAATAACTTCACGAACTGTCCCGATAGTCTTGCGGAGTCCCCGAAGGATCTTCCACGGAAAAACGGTCTCCAAAACCATTCGCAAGCGAGAAATTGGCGGAAATTAGGCCCAGTCTCAACGGTCTTGGTTTGCTTTCCAGGTGCGGCAGCGCCCGATCGCCCATTGCAAATGTTGCCCCGTTGATCCCCTACGTCGATGAGGAGAGCTCAGTATGCATCCCCCCCCTGCCCCCGCCCCCATTCCCCAACCCCAGCGGAACGGTCTCGATATCTGGGGCCCCCAGCCGCGCGATCCCGACCTGTGCCACTCAGCAGACCCGCAGCTCGGTCCAGAGCCCATGGGCCAGCCCTGGCAGGGCCGCTTGGGCTTGAATGGCTGGACCCTGGGCCTGCTGCTGCTGGCGCTGCCCCTGGGAGTCTCTGGGATTGCACTCCAGGTCCTTGCGATGCCCCCCGATCCCCACTGTGACTCCCCCAATCTTCTGGGCCATGCCTTCCGCGCTGACCTGGCCCAGCTGCAATGTCTACGCCAGGCGATGCGATCGGGTGGTAATAGTGCAATTATTTCTGGCTTGGCCCAACTGCAAGCCTGGCCCAGCGATAGCCCCGTTTACAGCCTGGCCCAGCGCCTGCTAGAAGACTGGAGCCTCGTGGCCTGGAGCCAGGCCCAGGTGGAGTTCCAAGCCGGTCGCTGGGAAGCCGCTGCCCGGCTGACTGGCGCAATCCCAGCCCAGATTCAACTGCGGACCGAGGCCCAGGAGCGCCTCGGTCTTTGGCAGCAGATCCAAGCCCAGGGGGAGCAGGCCTATGGGCTGGCCCAGGCGGCGTTGCGCGCCCAGGATTGGCCAGGGGTGCTGCGCCAGGCTGAGACCTTGGCCAGCCTAGGCAATGATTATTGGCAGCAGCAGGGGCTCTACGAGTTGCCCAGCCAGGTCGCCCAAGCCCAGGCCAGTCAAGCCCCTCCCCATGGTTCCAGTCAGCAAGCCATGGCGGAGCCAGGTCCACCCCAGCCGCGAGAGGACTTGCGATTTGCGCTGCCGGTGCTGGTTAGCCTGGAGCGCCTGCGGGTTTCGGAGCCTCGCCAGCATCGCCCGGAATTCTCGGCGGCCTAGGTGGCCTAGGTGGAAAGGGGTAAGAGATATGCCATGTTCAGAAATGGCCTGGGCGCTCACCCCTGATCCTCACCCCTGATCTCACCCCTGGTAATTGGGGTGGTAGTCCTGGAGGGCTTTGACCTCTAGGGGCCGCTGTTGGAGGGCCTGCATGGCGGCGGCGGCGGCGCGGGCTCCAGCCACCGTGGTGATTGTGGTGACTTTGTAGGAGATGGCGGCGCGGCGGATGATGCGATCGTCTTCCTGGGCGACCTGGCCAGAGGGGGTGTTGATGATCAGCTGAATGGCACCGTTTTTAATTGCATCGATCACGTGGGGGCGGCCCTCGTGGACCTTGAGGATCAGCTCCACTTCCAGGCCATGGTCGAGCAGGCTGCGCCGGGTGCCATTGGTGGCGACGACCTTAAAGCCGAGGGCAATCAGCTCTTGGATCACGGGGACGATCGCGGGTTTATCGCGATCGCTCATCGAGACAAACACCGTGCCCTCGGCGGGCAGGGGCTGGGATGCCGCCAGCTCTGCCTTGGCGAAGGCCCGGCCAAAGTCCACATCGATGCCCATCACCTCCCCCGTGGAGCGCATCTCGGGGCCGAGAATCGTGTCGGTGCCGGGGAAGCGATCGAAGGGCAGGACCGCTTCTTTGACAGAAATGTGGGTTGGAATGACCTCCTCGGTGTAGCCCAGCTCCGCCAGGCTCTTGCCCGCCATGACGCGGGAGGCCACCTTGGCCAGGGGGATGCCGATCGCCTTGGAGACAAAGGGCACGGTGCGGGAGGCGCGGGGGTTGGCTTCGATGATGAACACCTCATCGCCCTTGACCGCAAACTGAATATTCATCAGACCGACCACCTTCAGGGCCTTGGCGAGCTTGGTGCTCCAATCGCGGATCGTGGCCAGGGCGGCGGGGGAGAGAGTCACCGTGGGCAGGGAGCAGGCCGAGTCGCCGGAGTGAATACCCGCCTGTTCGATGTGCTCCATGATGCCGCCAATCACCACGGCACCGGAGGCATCGGCGATCGCATCCACATCCACCTCCACGGCATTTTCCAAGAAGCTATCGATCAAAATCGGATGGTCCGGCTCCACCTGTACCGCTTCGGTCATGTAGCGCTTGAGCTCTGCATCGGAAAAGACAATCTCCATGGCACGGCCCCCCAGTACATAGCTGGGGCGGACGACGACGGGGTAGCCGATGCGCTGGGCGATGGTGAGGGATTCATTGTAGCTGCGGGCCAGGCCGTTGGCGGGCTGGGTAATTTCCAGCTCCCGCAGGATTTTTTCAAAGCGTTCGCGATCCTCCGCTGCATCGATGGAATCGGGGGAGGTGCCCCAAATTTGGGTCGTCACTGCCTGGGATTCTGCTTCCCCAGGGGCGCGGTTGATCACTGTGGTGCGGGGGGCGGGGGAGTCCGAGAGATAGCGCTGGAGCGGCACTGCCAATTTCAACGGCGTCTGGCCGCCGAATTGGATGATCACCCCCTGGGGATTTTCCGCCTCGATAATATTGAGCACATCTTCCTGGGTGAGGGGCTCGAAGTAGAGGCGATCGCTGGTGTCATAGTCGGTCGAAACCGTCTCCGGGTTGGAATTGACCATGATGGTTTCATAGCCATCCGCCCGCAGGGCAAAGGAAGCATGGCAGCAGCAATAGTCAAACTCAATGCCCTGGCCGATGCGGTTGGGGCCACCGCCCAGGATCATCACCTTGGGCCGCTGGGAGGCCAGCACCTCCGATTCCGGCCCGAGGTCCACCAGTTCTCCATCTTCGAGCCTGGAAACCGTCGACTCATAGGCCGAGTAGTAGTAGGGCGTGAAGGCTTCAAATTCCGCTGCGCAGGTGTCCACGGTTTTGTAGGTGGGGATCACGCCCAGGGCCTTGCGGTGGCTGCGCACGGCGGCTTCTGTGGTTTTGGTGGCGTAGGCGATTTGGCGATCGCTAAAGCCCTGCTGCTTGACCTTGGCCATGGTAAACACATCCAGCCCTTCTAGCTTGGTGCGCTTCAGGGCCTTTTCACCATTGACCAAGTCCCGCAGCTTGTCCAAAAACCAGGGATCAATGGCGGTCAGCTCATAGATTTCCTCATTGTCCATGCCCAAAATCATTGCCTGACGGATCGTGAAAATCCGCTCCGGATTGGGCTTGCGCAGGGTGGGACGAATGGCAGTCAGGCTGGGCAGGGTTTCGGGGCCATCGCAGCCCCAGCCCGCCCGGCCCGTTTCCAGGGAGCGCAGGGCCTTTTGAAAGGATTCTTGAAACGTCCGACCGATCGCCATGGCTTCGCCCACGGACTTCATCTGAGTGGTCAACACCGGCTCCGTACCGGCAAATTTCTCAAAGGCGAAGCGGGGAATTTTTGTCACCACATAGTCAATCGTTGGCTCAAAGGAAGCCGGTGTTTTTTGGGTGATGTCGTTCTGGAGCTCATTGAGGCTGTAGCCCACCGCCAGCTTGGCCGCGAGCTTGGCGATCGGGAAGCCCGTGGCCTTGGAGGCCAGGGCCGAGCTGCGGGAGACGCGGGGATTCATCTCAATCACGATCACCGCGCCATCTTCGGGATTGATCGCAAATTGGATATTGGAGCCGCCGGTTTCCACGCCGATCTCACGAATAATCTTGATTGAAGCATCCCGCAGCCGCTGGTATTCCTTGTCCGTCAGGGTTTGGGCTGGAGCCACGGTGATCGAATCCCCGGTGTGGATGCCCATGGGATCGAGGTTTTCGATCGAGCAGATAATCACCACGTTATCGGCCAGATCCCGCATCACCTCCAGCTCAAACTCCTTCCAGCCCAGCAGGGACTGTTCCACCAGAATCTGGGACACCGGGCTGGCATCGAGACCGGACTGACAGATCAGCTCAAATTCTTCCTGGTTGTAGGCAATGCCGCCCCCGGTGCCCCCCATGGTGAAGGCGGGACGAATGATCAAGGGGAAGCTGTTGATCTGCTTGGCGATCGCCTGGGCCTCGGCCATGGTCTGGGCAATGCCCGAAGGGCAGACATCCACCCCAATGCGGGCCATGGCTTCCTTGAACAGCAGCCGATCCTCCGCCATTTCGATCGCCGGTAGCTTCGCCCCAATCAGCTCGACACCAAAGCGCTCCAAGGTGCCATCCTTCGAGAGCGATACCGCCATATTTAGGGCCGTTTGACCGCCCATGGTGGGCAAAATTGCATCGGGGCGTTCCTGCTCGACGATCTTGGCGACCAGTTCCGGCGTCAGCGGTTCGATGTAGGTGCGATCCGCCATGCCTGGATCGGTCATGATCGTGGCGGGGTTAGAATTCACCAACACCACTTCGTAACCTTCTTCGCGCAGGGCCTTGCAGGCTTGGGTGCCGGAATAGTCGAATTCGCAGGCCTGGCCGATGACGATGGGGCCAGAACCCAGCAGCATAATTTTGCGCAGGTCATTACGGCGGGGCATAGGCTGTCTTGCTAGCTGTCTTGCAGGGCTTGGAAAAATCCAGACCATTCTACGGTCTTAGGCGAATCTCGTTCGGTTAAACCGCTAGCGAATCAATGAACGGGACGGTAATCTCCCCCTTCAGTGGGCTTTACGGCGCTTGGCTTCGAGGCTTATAACTAGTATCAGAAAGGGCAGCCATTGCCCGAAACAGGCTGTTACAATCCAGCCACCTTTCCATTTCTGGGGTATGCGCCCGCCCGTGGCCGTGGTTTTCCACCGTCCTGAGTCGCTTTCCCGAAGGGCTAGGTCAGGCTGGTCGTTTGCGTTCTCTCGCAACGGCCTGCAGTTCCAAAAATATTTGAGTTCTGCCATGACTTCGTTTGCCAGCACCGCCCGATCCGAAATGAGTGAGCTCCAGCGGCTCAAGGGCCTGTTGCCGCCGGAGCTTCAGAGCTGGGTTTTTGTTGAGGCCGCTACCGCCGTCGACCCGCCGCTGATTACCTGCGAGGAAATCGCCAAGGATGAGGTGGAGGTCCAGATTGACCTGGTGCGCTGGGAGCAGTTTGCCTTGGATCAGCGCAATCTGTTGTTTTGGCATGAAGTGGGCCGTATCCAAACTCGATGCCATTCCCCGCGATGGCTGGGAAATGGCGGCTCTGGCCATTGGCCTGGGCGGGGCTGTGGGCGAACTGT
>JAAUQQ010000332.1 GCA_012032745.1 Synechococcales cyanobacterium RM1_1_8 | reverse complement strand
GCCGATGGCAAAGCCAAGGTGATTCGCTTTTATCGCGCTCCAAACTGCTCACCCCCCTCAAGCCGCGATGGCCACCTGGGCCGGGCGATCCTCGATGGGCACGGTGGCTACGAAGAAGACCGCCTGCGGGGCGTCCGCGTCATCGACCTGGGGGTCACCCTGGCCAAGGCCAATTTGGTCAACACAGATCTGCGCTGGACCGACCTCAGCGAAGCCAACCTGATCTACGCCAACCTGGCCAACTGTGATTTGGTCAAAGCCAACCTCGCCCGCACCATCCTCCTCGGCGCAAACCTCCGCCAGGCGGACCTGATGGGCGCTCGCCTCTACTACGGCCCCATCGCCAGCGCCAGCCCTCGCAGCAAAACCGAGCCCCCCAACTACGAAACCGGCGAACATACCGGAGCCGTGGTGGAGGATGCAGACCTGACCGGCATCCAGCGCCTCTCCGAAGAGCAGCGCTATTACTTTGCAGCCTGGGGCGGTGAGAAAACGCGCCGGACGATTCCCGGAGGCTGTGAAGGCATTCCCAATTTGCTGGGGCGCTAGGCTTTACGGGGTAGGAATTGGCTGGGGCCTTAACGGGGAAAAGATCGTTTAGCATGGTTAAGGCGATCGCCCTGCCCAAAGGATGATCCCACCTGCGACCCATACCCGATTCACTCCATTCTCCAGAACGATGGCCACTCCCCAAAGCATTCTCGACAAGATCGCCATCATCAAGGACAAGCGTGCCGCCCTGGTGCGCCTGCTGGACCAGCCCAACCTCGGCACCCTGCGCATTGATGTCAACCAAGCCCTAGAAGAAATCGACGATCTGCTGGATGAATTGGCCAAACCTTTCCCGATGCGGCCTAGCCCGCCCCCAGCGATCGCCCCGGCTTCTGGATCAGCGGCTGGATCCGCTTCGCCATTGACGCGGCTCGAAACCTTTCTGCAGGAACAGGTCACGCCCCAGGCAGCAGAAATTGACCAATCTCCTGAAGCCCTGGCGGCGGCCCTAGCTGGATTGGGGGCGCGATCGCTCCTCACCCTGCGCCTTCCCCAAGCCTGGGGCGGCCAGGCCCTGAATTCGCTCGACTACTGGCAAGCTCAGCGCCACCTCGCCCGAGCCTCCGGCAGCCTGGCCTTTCTACAAACCCAGCACCAGAGCGCCGCCAGCCTGATCGCCCAGGGCGACAACGAGGCCCTCAAGCAGGCCCACCTGCCGCTGATGGCCCAGGGCCAGCGCCTTGTCGGCGTCGGCTTTTCCCACCTGCGCCGGGGAGGCGTCCCCTGCCTGCGGGCAGTGCCCGTGGCGGAGGGCTACCGACTCCAGGGGGAGATTCCTTGGGCGACGGGCTGGGAATATTTTAGTCATTTGGTTGCAGGGGCAACAATCAATGAATCCGAGCATCTGCTTTGTTTGATTCCGTTCGGGAATTGCTCGGGCGATCGCCTCCAATGCTCCGTCCCTATGGCCCTCGCCGCCTTTGGCGTCACTCAAACCGTGGCCATCCGCCTCCAAGACTGGTGGGTGCCCAGGGATCAGGTGATTGCCCAGCGGCCCAGCGATTGGTTGCAACATAGCGATCGCCAGCATGTCCTCAAAGCCACCGCTTTTCTAATCGGCTGTGCTGAAGCGGCCCTGGAGGTCATGGGCCAGTACGTCATTCACCAGCAACTGGCCAAAACTGAGCGAGTTTGGCAGGCGCTCTCCCAGGAGTTACAAATCTGTCAGGCTAACATTCTGCGAGCCATCGCAGCAGCAGCGCCCTTTGAACAGCAGCTCCGCTGGCGGGCGGAAGCGATCGCCCTCTGCCACCGCTGCACCCAGGCCGCTGTGATTGCCTCCGGCGGCGCAGCCAATCTGCTGAGCCACCCCGCCCAGCGCCTCTATCGCGAAGCCCTGGTCTACAGCGTCACTGGCCAAACCGCCGTCCTCAAAGCAGCCAGCCTGGAGGCCTTATCTCTAGGCCCCTCTGTGGACAATGCATCGGAACTGGATGATGAGCTAGAGCCCCAAGCCAGGCTCTCCTCAACCTCGAACGACCTGTAAAAACCCAAAATCTTCAAAAAGATGACAAAAAAACTTGCAAATCCCTCTCCAGATAAAAGACAGCCTGTCCTTTGGATGAAAGAATTCATCAGGGCAGAGGCCGCACGACCCCGCAAACCTTCCAACTAGGCCCAATACTCAATCGCCAGACCAGAACACAACCTACGCCAGCCTAAACCCCAGCCCAGCCCAAACCCCAGTCCAGCCCCAAACCCCCAGCCCCAGCCTACTCCGCTCCACAGCTTCTTTCCCCAAGGACATCGTTTTGATTCGAAACCTAATTCCGCGCTCAGAAACCACAGGGGAGCCCCTAGCCCCCAGTTGGCTGAGCATCGCCGCCTTTGGCTCCATGCATCTGCTCGCCTTCACCGCCCCTTGGTTCTTTCGCTGGGACTCCCTAGCTTTGGGAATCTTCCTCTATTGGCTCACGGGCAGCGTCGGCATCTGCCTCGGCTACCACCGGTTGCTCACCCACCGCAGCCTCAGACTGCCCCAGTGGCTCGAATACATCATCGTCACCATCGGCGTACTCGCACTCCAAGGCGGGCCGGTGTTCTGGGTCGGCACCCACCGGATGCACCATGCCTACACCGAAGATGGCCAGCGGGATCCCTATGCCGCCAGCCGTGGCTTTTGGTGGAGCCATGTGCTTTGGCTGCTCTATCCCCATGGCGACACCTTCAACCGCCAGGCCCACCAGCGTTTTGTGCCCCGCATCCACCGCGATCGCTACTACCGCTGGCTAGAAACCTACTTCCTGGTCCCCCAGATTCTCTTGGCAGGGCTGCTCTGGGCCGTGGGCGGCTGGTCCTATGTAATTTATGGCATCGCCGTACGCTGCGTGTTTCTGTGGCATTGCACCTGGTTTGTCAACTCCGCCACCCATTTCTGGGGCTACCAGCGCTTTGAAATCCCAGACAGCTCCGCCAACCTCTGGTGGGTGGGCATCTTGGCCCATGGCGAAGGCTGGCACAACAACCACCACGCCGCGCCCAACGTAGCCCGCTCAGGCTTGACCTGGTGGGAAGTCGATGTGACTTGGTGGTTCATTTTGCTGCTGGAGCGGCTGGGCTGGGCCTCTGGGATCAAGCGGCCCACCGCATCGCTGGGCTCCAAGCGCCTCAAGCAGAACCGCCCTTCCGAGGCGATCGCCCTTCCCTAGGGCACAACCCTGCCCCTCCACCTTCTCCAGCGATTCCTCCCAGGCAGCCACCGCTTTTAAGGCCATCTCTTTTAGGATGGGACAGGGGAGACTTGCCTCCACAGCGTTTTGCCGCAGCTCCTGACTCCGCCCACCAAACGACACCCGACGATCCCCAATGACCACCCCACCCCCAAGACCATGCTAGAGCTATACCAGTTTGAACTCTCCCACTTCAGCGAAAAGGTACGGTTCATCTTGGACTACAAGAACCTGCCCTACCGCAAAATCGAAGTCACCCCCGGCATCGGCCAACTCGACCTCTTCCGCCTCTCCGGCCAGCGCCAGGTGCCTGTGCTCAAGGATGGCGATGACCTGATTGCCGGGTCCACGGCGATCGCCTTCTACCTCGAAAAAAAATACCCCGACCCCGCCATCCTGCCCATCAACGCCCAGCAGCGTGCCCTCACCCTGATGCTAGAGGAATGGGCCGATGCCTCCATCGCCCTCAACGGTCGCACGGCCATGATCGGAGCCTTTAACCAAGCCCCGGAGTTTCGCAAAGCCTTTTTCCCCAACCAGACCCCCGCAGCCCTGACCAAGCTGGTCAACGACCTGCCCGATGCTGCACGGAACCTGGGCAACCTGGTCGCCAGCAACCTGCCCAATGCGCTCAAGGCCGTGGTCGGTGCAGTGCCGGGGGATGTGTTGAGTGCCGGGGGGGCGATCGCGGGCTTCGGCTCCGAGGCCGTGGCCGCCGCCAAGGCCGACCTGGCCCAAAACCTGGAAGCCCTCAGCCTGATGTTATCCGAGAAGCCCTACCTGATCGGCGACCAGCCCACCCTCGCCGACTTCGCCGTGGCGGGCCTGAGCATGTACATCAAGTTTCCAGCCAGCCCCGCCCTGGACATTCCCATGGGCCTCAAGGGCCAGGGCGTGCCAGGACTAGCGGACAACCCTGCTTACAAAACGTTCTTCGACTGGCGCGACAAGCTCTATCTGGACTATCGCAAAATCGATGAAACGCGCCCGCCGGTCAATACGCCCGCCGAGGGCGTTCCCCAGAAGATTTCGATTGATTAATTGTTCCAGCGATTAGGGATGTTCAGCGATTTGATCACCCGATTGTCGTAGAACCGTAGGGATAGTTAGGAACGATAGGGATATCGGGGAGCGGAAGGGATCAACTACGGTTCATACCTTCCGCTTGTTTTGTGGGGCGAATCGCATTGATTGACAGGACGTTCAGCAGAATGTCCCTACAGCCCAACAAGCTGGACTAAATTGGTCTTTACCTCCCTGCCATTCCTAGAATTTGGGTGACCCAGCTAAACTGTCAATATCTGAACAGGAGCCATGGTCCATGGTGCTTGCTGAAGCTGTTGTTCCAAAGAGTCTGATTTGGCGTCTGGGGGTGGACCAATACCACGCCATGATCGAGGCTGGAATTTTGACAGCGGATGATGCCGTGGAATTGCTGGAAGGATTACTGGTGGTCAAGATGCCCAAGAAGCCTGCCCACCGCGCTGCGACAAAATTGCTGAGGACGATTTTGGAGCAAATGGTGCGAGCCGGGTGGTATGTGGACTCCCAGGAGCCGATTACCTTAAGCGATAGTGAGCCCGAACCGGATGTCGTCGTGGTTCGGGGAGATACGCGGCAATATTTGGATCGTCATCCTGGGCCGGATGATTTGGGGCTTGTGGTAGAGGTGTCAGATTCGACGGTGAAGCGAGACCAGGATGTGAAGAAGCGAGCTTACGCGCGGGCGGGGATTGGGCTGTACTGGATTATCAATTTGGCCTCGTTCCAGGTGGAGGTCTATACCCAACCTGGCTTGGTCGATGGAGAGCCTAGCTATTTGAGAGAGCAGATTTTTGCAGTGGGCTCAGCAATTGAGTTGGTTATTGATGGGGAGCGTTGGGGATGGGTGGCGGTCAGCGATATTTTGCCTTGAGTTTGCTGACTGCTCAATTACTGGGGTTGAAGACACCGGGTGTTTTAGAAACACCCGGGCACTGTCTTGCCTGGGGGTGATGCCTCCTGGAAGCTAGCAAAACCGTAGATTTCAACTACGAGATTTGGTCGATCACCCCTTTAGAGAACAGTGCCCTCAAACCTAAAATGCTCCGACCAGCGTTGGAGTCGAGGATGATAGAAAGGCGTCAAAACTCCCGTCTCAGGGGCAATTGAGCCTAAATCACTCCCCTCGGTGTAT
>JAAUQQ010000007.1 GCA_012032745.1 Synechococcales cyanobacterium RM1_1_8 | reverse complement strand
CCTGATCTCGAATAGCCAAGCCATTGACGCCACGGAATCCGTCGCGCGAATCGTCACATCCCCCGCATCGCCCGCGCCCATAGACACTGGCCTCCACCACGCCGCCCCCCCCCTAGCCGCAACCGAGCGGTCTCAATCGTAATGCTGCCCGCATTTTGCGCCGTAAAGGAACTGGTGGAAAGATTCGAGGGCAGAGAATCCTGGGCGCGCGCCCCCTGCACCACAATGGAGCCAGCCACCGTCAGGTCAATATCGCCACTGCCGCCGCTGCCAGCCGCCGCAGTGGACAGCACCGCACCATTCTCTAGGGTCAGGTTGTGGGCCTGGAGTGAAATCCCGCCGCTGTCTCCGCCGCCAAAAATTGTCGTGGAGCCCAGGAAGGTTAGAAATGGGCTGAGGCGAGTCGTTTCAGTTCGGCCCTGGAGGGTAATATCCCCCGCAACGCGCAGTTGAATATCCCCCGAGGAGCCTGAAATTAAACCGGGAATCGCCCCTTGGCCCGGCGAGGCAAAGGCATCGGTCACCAGCCGCCCCCCATCCTGGAGGCTCAAGCTAGCGGCGCGGAGGTCGATCGCACTCCCCGCACCGGGAGCCAAGGTCGTGCTGCGAATCTGGCTGGGGATAACCTGGGGGTCAAAACTGCCGTCAATCCGTACCCCGCCCGTCGCATCAATGCGAATGGCTCCACCGGGCCGGGCTCCCAGATTGTTGCTATAGACCGCCGAAGCTGAAGTCAGGGCAATGTCGCTGCCCTGGAGCTGGATGGTGCTGGGTGCCAAGCCGCTGCCATCAATGCGGCTGCGCTCCGCCAGGAGAATCTCGCTCCGGCTGGCCAAACCGCCATAGTCCAGGGACCAGCCCCATTGGGGATCCTGGCCCAGGGCGACCCAGCCCTCGCGACCGCTGCCGAGGCTAAACTGGACACCGCCCTGGGGCAAGGGCGAGGCCGGGCCGGGGATCTGAAGGGGCTGGGATTGCAATACCCCACCCTGGAGCTGGATACGATCGCCCACCAGGGCCAAGGTATTCCCCGGTGCCAGGGTCAATCCCTGGCCATAGTCTGCCGCTGAAGCCTGGAGAGGCGCTTCGATGATGCCCGCAAAGCTGGAGGCCAACAGTTGATGGCCGGGGCCGGAGAGGGCGATCGCCCCCGCCTCTCGCCCTAGCTGTAGGCCCACGGGCAAGGACATCGACAGCAGCGGTGCAGGGGCTGCTGCCCCGGTTTGAGCTGGGTTCTGTCCCGCCGCGCTAAACACCAGGCCATCACTAAATCCAACGGACTCAGCGGTTGTGGCAAACAAAGACCCCGGCAAATCCAGCCTGGCATTGGGACCAAAGAGAATGCCCTGGGGATTGAGCAGGAAGAGATCCGGGCGATCGCCCCAGAGATCTGCAACAACCCGTCAATGCGAGACAGCTCGCCTCCGGTCACCCGGCCAAAAATCCGTTCAATTCGTGTCAGCTCCGGCTGGTTGAGATCAAACACCACCGACCAAGTCTCCGGCGAGAACGCCGCAAAGCTGTGGAACAGGTTGTTGCCCCTGGCCGCTCCGCCCTGGATCGTAAAACGCTCCAAGCCTGGATCTGGTGAGACCTGGGTGGGGAGGCTGCGATCGGGGGTCACGTTTTGGGCCGCTGCTTCACCGGTCCCCAGGGCCAACCCGAGCACCACCAAGCCAATTGTGAACGTAGGGGAAAATACCATAGTGCCAGAACCACCGCAGGGGCGCTGCCGAGATGACTATGCCTAGGGTGCCCTCGCTCGCCAGCCATATTTAGCCGAATTGCTGGCGATGACGATCCCCAGGGCTGAGTAATCCTGCCCAAGGGGAGCTGCTTTCGGCATTGGATAGGGCTTACAGGCTCCCTACAAAACCGCCTACAGATTCTTACAAATTAGCTTGATCAGTCTTCAGCGCCTGAAACGGCACCGGCTCAACCAGAATTTCAGTGACCTTGCCAAATCATCCTTTGGCGACGGGTAAGACAAGATCTCCATCCCACTGATCTGGACAGTGGGAAGTTCTTGAGTTGTATGGCCATCAGAGAAGAAGAAAGGAACAGCCTCTAGCCAAAAGGTCCAGGGCTGTTCGAGACTGGCTGAAAGTACTACCAATCAGCCGGTTCAATTATGGAACTTTACGAGCGTCTAGAGCAAATATTGGCTGAGCTGCGTCCAGCCTTCAGGCGTGAGGTCACCTATGACTGGTTCATCATCCTGATGTGGGGGGTGCTGCTGTGTCATCAAGCGCCAGCGGTAACATACGCCTCACCGGACGCATTTACACTTTGCAAGACAACCCAAGTATACCGTCGTTCCGCGTGCAGGCGTTTGTTAGCCACACCCAATGAACACAAGTGCTCATACTTATTCCTCCGCTTCAGTAAATGGTGAACAAATATCTATCAAACAACCATTTGGATCGACGGTTAAGAATCGACGCTGCCCATAAAACTCGTTTTTGAGTTCTTGAACGATGCGAAGCCCCATAGCTACTGCTTTTTCGTAGACTAGATCAACTGCGGGAACCACAAACGTTACATACATACCTGATGGAGCAGTTTGATACTCCTGTGGAACCAGATTATGACTGCGAAGAATAATACCAAACTCTAGTTCTTGATTAGACGGACTGCGAAGTTGAACATACCAATCACTGTCATAACTTACCTCAAAGCCAAGCAGAGCCACATAGAAATCTCGGCTTTCTATAAGTTGATCGGAGCAGATGTTTGTAAGAATGCGGCTAAAGCCCATAACTATTCTCAATTATTGTTCCAAGAGGGCGAACGTGTGAGCTAAAATAAAACCCGACCAACAGTTAAGCGAAGGTTAAGCCACACTTTTATGCAGATACGGGAGTGCATAGCTCAACGAGCGTTCCATCCGGTGTCCGCAAATAAGAGACGATTTGACCCCATGGTTTTTGAATTGGGGCTGAAAGTTCGATAGCTCCATGCATAAGTGCACTCTTATGCGCGGCATGTACGTCAGAAGTGACAAGTCCAATTTCTACGCCCAAGGGTTGCTTGGATTCACTGGCTCGAATATGACCTTCCGGAAAGTTCATCTCTCCAAGCTCATGAGCAGCAAATGCAAGCGTAGTTTCTCCAGTGTTCAGTTCGCCATAGTCGCCTTACTCATGCAGAAACCTCTGCTCCAGACCAAAGGCTTGATTGAAGAAGTGGAGTGAATCTACCACGCTTGGGACATAGATGATCGTGTAGCCGAGTTTCATGATGACTTTCAATCGATTGTGGACAGCGGATAGGTAGAGAATTACTGCTTTAGATTTCGACAGCGACTAGTAGTCAGGAATTTAGGGAGGCTAACTTGTTAGTAGGCGGAAAGTTTCCGTATAACGCCCCTGAAAGGCTGCATAGGCGGAAATTTTCCACATATCCCCTAGAGGATATCCCGAAACTTTCCGCATAACCTACCCATCGGGACGATAGGCAGAAACTTTCTTCATAACCACCGCTAATCAACCCTGCCTAAAAGCAGCTCCCAGAGCAGCTTCGCACACAGGTCTTCTCAAGCACGACTGGCACTGGCCTAGCAGGCAATAGCCACTCAGCCAGCATCCTAAGCCCCAAAATAATGCAGCAACGAGGCCAAATTCCGGTGCCCCGTATACTCCCCAATCTGTACCGGCGTCTTCCCCTCCTCCTTCATCTGCGTCATGAACGATTGGCTTCGCCAAGCTCCGAAGGAGCGCCGAAAGCTATGGGTACTCACCCCCACTAACCCAACCCGCTCACAAGCCTCCCGCAGCACCAGATCCGCGCCCTGCCGCGTCAGCCGCCCCCGGCCATGCCTCCCCGGAAACACATCGCCCGACTCCGGCAGCTCAGACTCCAACGTCACCAGCGTCGGATGCATCGCCGCCTGGCGCGTGGTTTTGGTCTTCGTGTTCTGCTTGCGAAAGGTGATGGTCGCTCCCACGAGCACAATAGACCAGCAGAAGGTCAACGCCGTTAGCGATGGTGGCAGTGGGTGGGAGGATTCCCCAAAGCTTGTACTAAGCGATGCAGGCCTACGGGCAGGAGACGGGACAGAGTGATAGTGAGCTGGTGAGGGATGCGATTGGCTTCGCCAAGCTCCGACGGATCTCACTTTTGATCACTGGCAAGGAGCCAGAGCCCGCCCGGTTGGAGCATCGGATGAAGCGGTTGAGGAAAGCAGCCAGCAACCCGGTGATCTCATCTGCGCTGAGGGGGCAGCGGCTGAGGATTTCAGGCCGAGCGATGACGGATTCGGATTCGCAGAACATAACAAAAGGGGAGGTAGTGTCGCCCGAGACATTACCCGGATAGACAATCGCTGTCGGGGCAGGTTTAGCAAACGAATCTCTTGCTGGGAGCCAAACTTGCTGGGAGCCAAAGATGCCTGCCCCGCACGGGCCTCAATCGTCAGGGAAGATGCCGAGCACATGCCGGGCAGTTGAATAAATCGCGGTCAAACCCGGTCTGGTAAAATGCGGTCTGGGTAGAAGGGCGGGGGATTGGTGTTCTGCCTGGGGGATCGCCCACCCCCGGCTGGTTTCCCAGTGACCTAGCCCGTTTCTGCCCTTGACCTGGAACAGCTTGGAGAACCCCCGTGGATTTATCGCGTATTCCTGCCCAGCCAAAGCCCGGCTTGGTGAACGTTTTGGTTGAAATTCCCGCTGGCAGCAAAAACAAGTATGAGTTCGACAAAGATCTGAATGCCATGGCCCTGGACCGCGTGCTGTTTGCCTCGGTTCACTACCCCTATGACTATGGGTTTATTCCCAACACCCTGGCCGATGATGGCGATCCCTTGGATGGCATTGTGGTCATGGATCAGCCGACCTTTCCCGGCTGTGTGATCACCGCCCGCCCGATTGGTATGTTGGAGATGATTGATGGGGGCGATCGCGATGAAAAGCTCCTCTGTGTCCCCGCTGAGGATCCTCGCTATGCCAATGTCCATTCCCTCAAGGATTTCGACCCCCACCGCCTAGAGGAAATTGCTGAATTTTTCCGCACCTACAAAAACCTGGAAAAGAAAGTGACAGAGATTCTGGGGTGGAAGGATGCTGACCAGGTGGCGGCCCTCGTGGATGAATGTATCAAAGCCTGTAAGTCCTAGCCGGTCTGCCCTAGCCGGTCTGCCCTAGCCGGTCTGCCCCAGTAGAGACAGGGGGCGAGGGTGCCAAACTGACGTCCCAGTCAGCCCACGAGAGGCCCCGCTCACCCCCGGCCCCCGGCCATCCCTGGGCTCCGGCCATCCCTGGGCTCCGTCCCATCCTACATATCCCCAAGTTTGACGCTCCATGAGGTCTTTCTTGCCTTGCCAGCACCTCCTCTCTGCCCGGCCCTCTGGCCTGTTCGCCATCTGCAATGTCAGATCGCCCTTCCCTCGCCCAATGCTCCAGCCCAGCTTCGCCGTTAGTGACCCCCACCTCGGCCCAGCGGGCCATGCCCGAAAGAATTGTGCCTAAAGGAACTCTGTCTGAAGGAGCTGTGCCTCAAGGGGCCGGTCCTGAGGGGAGCCTGCCTGGGGAAAACCTGCCTGGGGAAAACCTGCCTGGGAGAAACCTGCCTGGGCCCAGGCAGGGCCTCCTGTCCCCCTCCTCCGTTCAACAAGCTAAGGCAAGGCCCCCCAAGGTTCAGTGTTGGGGGGTGCGAAGCCACTTTCCTTCCCTCGAAAACAATCAGTACCACTATGGCGGCCACACTACCTCCATTGAGGTTTTGCTGGGCGATCGCCGCCTTCTGTTTGACTGTGGCAGCGGCCTTTGTGCCCTGGGTCAGTTGCTGAGTCAACCCTCCCCTGGACCTTCCAATCCAGCGCCCATTCTGGCCCAAATTTTTCTGACCCGTGCCCACTGGGATCGGATCCAGGGATTTCCCTTCTTTTTGCCAGCCTTCCAGGCCCAAAACCAGTTCCACATCTACGGTCCGGTGGCGATCACAGGGGCTTCGACCAAGCAACAGCTCATGGACCAAATGCGCCGCCCCTACTGTGCGGTGTCCCTGCGGGATATGCAGGCTAATTTGGCTTTCTCTGACCTTCAGCCGAGGCAGCGCTTGGTCTTGGCGGATGAGATTATGGTTGAGTGTTTTAACCTCTGTACCCAGGAAGTGGTCTTGGGCTATCGCATCACCTGGCAGGGCTGGACGTTGGTCTATGCCACTGCTGTGGAAAGGCCCCAGGATGATCCAGCCTGGGAGACGCTGCTCGCCATGGCCCATGGGGCAGATTTGATGATCTACGGTCAGGCTGATGATGTGCAAGATTGGCGATCGCAGCCCCCCACCCTGGGCCAGCCCTTCGATCCGGACCAGGTGGACTGGGATTGGCAGGCGGGGTTGCGCTTGGCGGAGCAGGCCCAGGTGCGCCGGCTGATGGTGGTGCGCCATCAACCTTTCTGGAGCGATCGCTGGCTGGCCCAGTTCGAGTTGGCCATGCAGCAGCGATTTCCAGCCAGCGAGCTGGCGCGGGAAGGCCAAGGTCTGATCCTGTCCCCGCACTGATGGCCCCGCACCGATGGCCCCGCACTGATGGAGTGACCGGGGCGAGCCTGGTCCGATCCACTCATTGTTCAATTCTCACCCTTATTCGCGGGCCAACCCAGCTCCAAGCACCACCATGGCCGCCACCGCCTACCAAAACATCATCATCGGCAGCGGCCTTGGGGGCCTCACCACCGCTGCGCTCCTGGCCCAAGCGGGCCAATCCACCCTGGTGTGCGAAAGCCACAGCCTGGCCGGAGGCGCAGCCCACAGCTTCGAGCGCCAGGGCTTTCACTTTGATTCGGGGCCATCGTTCTACTGTGGCTTGACCGATCCGGCCTCGGGCAATCCCCTCACCCAGGTGCTGGCCCAACTGGGGGAATCCCTGGCGGCGATCGCCTACGACCCCCTAGGCCACTACCACTTCCCCGATCGCAGCTTGCCGATCTACCGCAAGCTGGCAGACTACCGAGCCGCTCTGGCCCAGGTGACCCCCCAGGGGGCCGCAGAATTCCAGCGGTTTGAGCAGCGAATGCTCCACCTCTACCGGGGCCTCCAGGGCCTGCCGCTGACAGAGCTGCGGGGGGATTGGAAGCTGTTTCCCCAATTGCTGGGCCGCTATCCCCGCGAGCTGCTCCAACTTGCCACTCGGCTGCCGATGCTCCAAGCCTCCGTCGGCCAGATCATGGATGCCACGGTGCAAGATCCCTGGGTGCGTCGCCTGATCGATCTGGAATGTTTTTTGCTCTCTGGGCTCAAGGCCCATGGCACCGTCGCCCCGGAGGTGGCGTTCATGTTGGGCGAGCGCGATCGCACAACCATTGACTATCCCTGGGGGGCAGCGGGGCGATCGTCGCCGCCCTGGTGCGCGCCCTAAAACGCCACGGCGGCGAGCTGCGCCTGGGCAGCCCTGTGACGCAGATTGCCCTAGAGGCAGGCCGGGCGGTGGGGGTCCGGCTCAAAACTGGCGCAGTGCTCCAGGCCCAGCGGGTGATTTCCAATGCCACGGTCTGGGATACCTACGGGCATTTGCTGCCCACCGGGGCCCTGGCCGAGGAGGAGCGCCAGCGCCGCCTGGCGACCCCGGCTGTGGACAGCTTTATGCACCTGCACCTGGGCATTCGCGCCGAGGGCCTAGGGGGCTTGACCGGCCACCATGTCGTCGTCCATGACCTGGATCAAGACATCACCCAGCCGGGCAACACCTGTATGATTTCCATCCCTTCGGTTTGGGATGCCAGCCTGGCTCCACCGGGCCACCATGTCATCCATGCCTATACCTTGGAGCCCTATGCCAACTGGGTGGCCCAAGCCCAGAACCAGCCTGCCCAAGACCGGCGCGACCAGAAACAGCGCCGAGCCGAGCCTTTGTTCCGGGCCTTGGCGCGGATCATTCCAGACCTGGACAGTCGCCTCGCCCTCAGTTTGATCGGCAGTCCCCTCACCCATGCCCGCTACCTGCGCCGCCATCAGGGAGCTATGGACCGCGATCGCCGCTGGCCAGGGCCAGTTTCCCGGCCCCCGAACCCCCATCGCAAACCTTTACTGCGTGGGCGATAGCACCCGCCCCGGCATTGGCGTCCCCGCCGTGGTCGCCTCTGGGGTGATGTGTGCGAATATGCTCAAGGATTAGTTTCTCACGGCCTGTCTGCGGCCCACACCCACCCTTCATTGGAGCTGAAACCCTTGGATCTCAAAGCCCTCATCCGCGATGTGCCCGATTTCCCCAAGCCGGGGATTCTATTTCGCGATATCACGACGCTGTTGCAGGATGCGGCGGGACTGAAATATGCCCTGGATCAGCTCACCGATCGCTGTGCGGCCCTCTCACCGGACTATATCATCGGCATTGAATCCCGAGGGTTTATTTTTGGGATGCCCCTGGCGGATCGGCTGGGGGTGGGCTTTGTGCCCGTGCGCAAGCCGGGCAAGCTGCCCGCTGCAATCCATGGGATGGACTATGCCTTGGAATATGGCAGCGATCGCCTCGAACTCCACCAAGATGCCCTGGCTCCGGGCAGTCGAGCGGTGATTGTGGATGATTTGCTGGCAACGGGGGGCACGGCCCAGGCCGCCGCCCAATTGATCGACCAAACGGAAGCGACCCTGGCGGGGTTTATCTTTGCGATCGAGCTAGCCGGGCTGGCGGGCCGCGCCAAGCTACCGGCGGTGCCCGTGGAGTCCTTGGTGATTTATGAGTAACGGTGTGGGGGCGGTGCTGGGGGATCTAATCTCTAAACGCTAATTATTCTCAGCGGCATCTTGGCGGGCATTGCGCTCTTGCAGCCAATCCGGCAGCTCGCGATCGCTACTCCAGCCCCACCAGGGCGTATCGCATTCGCAGAGGTAAAACTCCTGCCACTTGCGGCGGTTGAACCCCTCGATGAACACGGGCGATCGCCGGTTGACCCAAACCTGTTTCGCCGCCTGGGGCGAAGCCTGACAAGTCGGACAGCAAAAAGGCACCCCATGGGTGGCTTTGATGGCCCAGTCCGGTGGGGTAGGGCTAAACGGATTGGTATCCATGGTGTGACCGATTGCAGTTGCCTCCATGGTAACCCAGGCCCCCGGCAGAACCTAGGCCCTCGGCAGAACCTAGATTCTGAGTAGAATGCCCAACAATCATGTGGCTATTGCCCATCACCCAACCTGCCCGTCACCCAACCTGCCCGTCACCCAACCTGCCCGTCACCTAAACCATGGCCACTCAAACCCCAGTGACGCGAACAACGGTCTCCATGACCACCCGCGACGGCACCCGCCTCGATGCCGATCTCTATCGCCCCCCCGGCCCCGGCCCCTTTCCGGTGTTGCTGATGCGACAGCCCTATGGCCGGGCGATCGCCTCCACCGTCGTCTATGCCCATCCCCGCTGGTACGCCGCCCAGGGCTACATTGTCATCATCCAAGATGTGCGGGGCCGGGGCAGTTCCGAGGGCGACTTCCAGCTATTTGCCTCGGAAACCAACGATGGCGAAGACAGCATCTACTGGGCTGCCGCCCTGCCCGACAGCAGCGGTAGCGTCGGCATGTATGGCTTTTCCTACCAGGGCATGACCCAGCTCTACGCCGCATCCCGCTCCCCGGAGCCGCTCAAGGCCCTTTGTCCCGCGATGGTGGCCTACGACCTCTACTGCGATTGGGCCTATGAGGGCGGGGCCTTTTGCCTGCAAGCCAGCCTGGCCTGGGCGATCCAAATTGCCGCTGAGACCGCCCGCATCCGGGGCGATGCCACCGCCTATGCCGCCCTGCGAGCCGCTGCCCTGGCCCCCAGCCAGCCTCCGCCAGGAGAAGAACGGCCCAGCCAGCCAGCCCTGCTGACTCAGTTTGCGCCGGAGTCCTTTTACCACGACTGGGTGGAACAGAGCAGCGGCGATCAAGCCTACTGGCAATCCCTGGTGCCCAACCTCACCGATGTGGACCTGCCCATGCTCCACATTGGCGGCTGGTTCGATCCCTACCTGCGCGGCACGCTGAATCTGTACCAGCGCGTGGCCAGCCCCGACAGCCCGCTGCAAATGCAGTCGCCCCAGCACCTCTGGGTGGGGCCTTGGGGCCATCTGCCCTGGGGGCGGCGGGTGGGGGCATTGGATTTTGGTCCGGCGGCGGTCAGTCCGATCGATCGACTCCAGGTGCGTTGGTTTGATCACTTTTTGAAGGGCGAAGATCGCGGTCTGTTGGGGCAGCAGCCTGTGTCGCTGTTTGAGATGGGGGGCAATGCTTGGCGATCGCACCCCACCTGGCCCACCCCAGCCCCCCAGGTCTATGAACTGTTCAGCAATGGTTTCGCCGCCCTGGACGAGGGCGCTGGGGAATTGCGTCAAGCCGCGATCGCCCAGCCCGCGATCGCCCAAACCGCGATGATCGAAGACATCCTTGTCCATGACCCCTGGCGTCCCGTGCCTTCCCTGGGGGGCCATGCCGCCTGGCCCAATGGCCCGGTGGAGCGGAGCGCGATCGAAGCCCGCAGCGATGTTTTGACCTATAGCACGGCCCCCTTGGGGGCGGAGCTGACCCTGGCCGGGGCGATCGCCCTGGAGGTCTACTGCGAAACCGAAGCTCCCAGCTTTGACCTCTGTGCGGTGCTTTCGGAGCTGAGGCCCGATGGCAGCAGCTTCCACCTCTCCCAGGGCTATCTGCACATCGCCCCGGCAGACAAACAGTCCGCTGGGCCCTACCGCATCGAACTCCAGGCGACTTGCTGCACCATTCCCCCCGGCCACGGTTTGCGGCTGAGCCTTAGCGCCGCCTGTTTTCCAGCCTATGGCGTCAATCCAGGTACGGGGCAGCACCCCAATGTGGCCAGCCAACTGGAGCAGCAGGTGATCACGCTGCGGATTTTGAGTGGGAGCGATCGCCCGTCTCGGCTGCTGTTGCCCCAGCACCTGCCTGTTCCACGCCCATCAAGCTGAGCACAGTGGGCACTGTTCTCTAAAGGGGTGATCGACCAAATCTCGTAGTTGAAGCCTAGGGTTTGGCTAGCTTCCAGGAGGTACCACCCCCAAGCGAGACAGTGCCCAAGCGAGACAGTGCCGAGCAAGCTCCCCAACCCGGAATCGAGGTGAACTATTTGCTCTGGGCGCGATTGCTTCGCAAGCTTCCGGAGGAATCGCCCCCCGCCCGCCAAAACTCCGCCACAAAGGCCAACATCCCCGACCCCAAAATCAGCAACACACTCAATGCATTAATATCCGGCTTCATCCCCGTCCGCACCCGACTATAAATTTCCATCGGCAGCGTATTCGCCCCATTCCCAGCGGTGAAGCTAGAAATCAGCAGGTCATCCATACTCAACACAAAGGCCAGCAAACAACCTGCCACGATCCCCGGCAGCAGCTCCGGCAGCAGCACCTGGATAAACGCCTGGCGCGGCGTGGCCCCTAGATCCAGGGCCGCTTCTTCTAGGTGGGGGTTGAGCCCGGCCAAGCGGGAAGAAACCACCAGGGCAATGTAGGCCAAGCAGAAGACAATGTGGGCGGCGATGATCGTCCAGAGGCTGAGCTGGATGCCGAAGTAGGTCCGACCGATGGCGCTGAGGAAAACCAGGGTGGCAACGGCGATCGCGATATCCGGCACAATCAACGGCAGGTAAGCAATCCCCTGGTACAGCCCCTTGCCCGGAAAACGATATTTCGCCAGGCCCACCGCCATCAGCGTACCCAGCACGGCAGAAATCGCCACGGCCAGGCTGGCCACCGCCAGGCTGGTGCCCAGGGCCGAAAAGATTCGCCCATCGCCCAGCAGTTGTTGATACCACCGCAGACTAAAGCCCTCCCAAATCGAGCTATAGCGGGAGGCATTGAAGCTGTAGAGCCCCAGCACCGCGATGGGGAAGTACATGAACAGAAACAGGATCAGCGTCAGGGAAGACTGCCAGCGGAGGGGAAGGCGCATGGGTAGGGTTAAAGAAAGATCACAGCAGCGAAAGATCACAGCAGAGAACCATCGGAATCGCGGTTGCCCCATTTGAGCAGGAGGGCGATCGCCAGCCCCACCGCCCCAATCAGCAGCAGGCTCAGGCTCGACCCCAAGCCCCAGTTGCGTGTCGCACCCAGAAATTGCTGATACACCAAGCGCGAGAGGGTCATGCTCGATGAGCCCCCCAGCAAGTCGGGCACGACAAAATCCCCCAGGGCCGAAATAAACACCAGCAGGCTCCCCGCTGCAATGCCCGGCAGGCTCTGGGGCAGGGTGACTTTCCAGAAGGTTTGGTGGGGCTGGGCTCCCAGATCGGCGGCGGCTTCTAACATGCGGCGATCGAGCTTTTCGAGGCTGGCATAGAGAATCAGCACCATGTAGGGCAAGAAACTGTAGGTCATGCCAATGAAAATTGCCGGAGTATTGTTCAGCCAGGCCTGGCCCGGCAGGTGCAGCCCCGCCAGGATGGAATTGAGTACCCCCGAGGGCCGCAAAATCGTAATCCAGGCATAGGCCCGCAGCAGCGAGGAGGTCCAGAGGGGCAGGATAAAGCCTAGCAGCAGCAGGCTGCGCCAGCGCTGGGGCGCGAGGATGGCGATCCAATAGGCGACGGGAAAGCCCAACACCAGACAGAGGGCCGTGGTGCCCAGGGCATAGGTGAGCGATCGCCCCATCACCGTGAGATAGAGCGGATCGAGTAGGGTCACATAGTTGCCCAGGCCATAGGCCCCCGGCGGCTGGCCGAGGCGAAAGCCGGGAATCAGGCTCAGCTCCAGCAACAGTAGCGTCGGCAACAGCAGTAACACCACCAGCCACAGCCCCGCTGGTCCCAGCAGGATCAGCGGCTGGATCAGTCGTTTCCCAGTGTTCCAGCCGGGCAGGCCCAAGCTGCGCCTGGAGCGAGGGAAGCCCGGCCCAGAGCCGGTCGGCAGCGGGGTCGGTGGCGAGCTGGGGCCTGATGAATTAGGCACTGGTGAGCTGGGTCCAATATTGGTCGTAGGCTTGGGTTGCGGCATCGGGCAGGGGAGCAATGCCCTCACATTTTGCCAGGATCTCCGGTGCTGGAAATAGGGTGCGATTGGCCTGCAAGTCTGCTGGCAGCAGGTCATAGGTGGCTTGGTTGGGGGTGGCGAAGCGCAGGCGCGTCACCAAGGCCACGGCATTTTCGGGGTTGAGGAAGTAGTTGATCCAGGCGTAGGCCGCTTCGGGATTGGGGGCGGTTTTGGGAATGGCGATGGTGTCGGTCCACACCGAGGAGCCCGACTCCGGCACCACATAGACCAAGTTTGGCTGTTCCGCGATCAACACCTGGGCATCGGAGGAATAGGCCATGGCCACCAGCACATCGCCGCTGGCGAGTTGATCTTCCCAGCCGTTGGTGATGAAGTTGGCGATCGCCGGTTTAAACGCCAACAGCTTTTCATAGGCCGCCTCGACCTGCTCCAAATCCGTGGCATTGAGCGAGTCGCCCTGGGACTTGAGCACCGAGCCCAGCACCTCGCGCACATCGTTGATCAGCGTGACTTTGTTGGCCAGCTTGTCCTGGTTGGCGAACAGATCCTCCCAGCCTGTGATCTCGAAGCCCAGGCGATCGGGATCGTAAATGAACCCGGTGGTGCCCCAGGTGGCGGGAACGCTGTGGGCATTGCCCGGATCGTAGGTGGGGTTTTGCCACTGGGGCATCAGGGCATCCAGACCTTCCAACTTGGTCAGGTCTAGGGGTTGAAGCATCTCCAGCTCCACCATTTGGGTCACCATGTAGTCCGAGGGAAACAGGATGCTGTAGTTCTGGCCGCCGCCTGCTTGGAGCTTGGCCAGCATGACTTCGTTAGAATCGTAGGTATCCACCTGGGCCTGGATGCCTGTCGCTTGACCAAAGCTCTCGATCAGCTCCTGGTCGCTGTAATTGGCCCAGCTGTAGACCGCCAAGTCCTGGCCGCCGCCAGAACTGCTGCTAGCATCGCCAGCCGCTGGCCCTCGGGGCTCTGGCCGATCTGGCGGGCACAGTTGGACAGCAGGATGCTGGACATTGAGGCGGCGGAGAGGCTGAGAAAGCGCCGCCGAGTTGTAGAGACATCTGATTGCAGGCCCGATCGCGAGCCCGATCTCAGGCCAGATTGGGGCGTTCGGGGAGTGGAAGGGCGGGGCGATCGCCGTGAAAATTGATCCATGCTCATTGATCCATGCTCGACTTCACCAAGCGTTGTTAGGGGTAAACGGTGGAACAGGGCTGAGGCCACTAGCCTACCCCATGACACTTAGCGCAGACTGTTACTGTTAGACAAGCCGTTGCCATCGAAAAGGGAGATTTCCAGAAAACCTGCCCCAATTAGGCAACCAGGGCGTGGCTGTCCTGGACCTGCCAAGACACCTCCACCTCCGCATCGATCACCGGCAGTTGCTCGCGCCCGTTGGGCTGGAGCACCGTCAACTCCTCCCCCGTGGGCAGTTGCACCTGGCATTGGATATTCGGCCCCAGATACATCACCTGCTTGAGCCGCCCAGCATGGCAATTGGGCGATCGCGCAATGCCCGCCATCTGCCCCGGTGCGGAAACCAAAATCCGCTCCGGGCGAATGCTGACCATGAGCTGCTGGGGCAATGTGCCATTCCACTCCGATCGCCGCTCCGTCCAGATCGGCAGCCCCGTCTCGGTCACGAGCTTGACCGTGGCGCTATCGCTCTGTTCCACTTGGCCCCGCAGCAGGTTGGTATCGCCAATGAAATCGGCGACGAAGGCCGTTTGGGGATTTTCGTAGATCTGGCTGGGGCTGCCGACTTGTTCAATGCGGCCCTGGTTCATGACGGCGATGCGATCGGAGAGGCTGAGGGCTTCTTCTTGATCGTGGGTGACCATGACAAACGTCAGGCCGAGGGAGCGGTGCAGGTTGGCCAATTCTAGCTGCATTTCCTTGCGCAGCTTCAAGTCCAGCGCCCCCAGGGGTTCATCCAACAGCAGCACCGCTGGCCGATTGACCAAGGCCCGCGCCAGGGCCACCCGCTGCTGCTGGCCGCCGGAGAGCTGGGCCGGGAAGCGCTGGGCGAAGGGGTCCATTTTTACCTGGGTAAGGGC
This sequence comes from Synechococcales cyanobacterium RM1_1_8, assembly GCA_012032745.1. Classification (GTDB taxonomy): domain Bacteria; phylum Cyanobacteriota; class Cyanobacteriia; order PCC-9006; family JAAUQQ01; genus JAAUQQ01. Next base: position 18,622 of record JAAUQQ010000007.1, on the reverse strand, counting down.
GGCGGTGACCCGCGATCGCAGCTCGCCTTTGCCCAGCCGCTGGAGCTTGAGCCCAAAGGCCACATTTTCCCACACCGAGAGATGGCGAAACAGGGCATAGCTCTGGAAGACCGTATTCACCGGGCGGCGATAGGGCGGCACCTGGGCCATTTCCTGGCCGCGAATGTGCAAACTGCCCGCCGTGGGCGTTTCAAAGCCTGCAATCAGCCGCAAGGTCGTGGTTTTGCCACAGCCCGATGGGCCAAGCAAGCTAAAAAATTCTCCGGGCTGAACCTGGAGGTTCAAACCTTGCACAGCGGGCTCCCCGGCAAAGGTTTTGAGAATATCCCGCAGTTCAATGTCCGGGCTGGGGGCCGTCGGGGGGGCGGCGGTGAGAACCGCACCAGGGCGTTGCTCCATCAAGGGGGTCCCAATCACATCAGTCTTTAGGATACGGGGTTTGTCCTGGGCTGAGAATGGTGGGGGCGATCGGAGTTGGAGCAACGACACAGCCGATGCGGGTGGGCATGGGAGCAGCCCAAGCAGGCGGCCTATTCGTACAACCAGGGCGTGCCCACGGGGGACCAGCTCACCAGCTCATCATCTTTGAACCAGAGGGCAATTTCGCTTTGGGCTGTCTCGACCGCATCGGAACCGTGGATGATGTTGCGGCCAATGCTGACGCCGAAGTCGCCTCGGATCGTTCCGGGATTGGAGGTGAGGGGGTTGGTGGCTCCGATCATCAAGCGGCCCGCTGCGACCACGCCCTCGCCTTCCCAAACCATCGCCACCAAGGGGCCGGAGGTGATGAATTCCACGAGGCCTTTGAAGAAGGGACGCTCTTTGTGGACGCCGTAGTGGGTCTCAGCCAGTTCTTGGCTGGGCTTCAGCATTTTCAAACCCACGAGGGTAAAGCCTTTGGCTTCGAAGCGGCGGATGATCTCGCCGACCAGGTTGCGCTGGACGCCATCGGGCTTGATGGCGATGAATGTGCGTTCCACTTGCGTTGATCTCCTAGTTGTTGTCTTGACGGGGTCGTCTGGAAGGGTTGGGATTGCCGGTCGTGCAGCAGCGCATTGTCGGGGGAGCCTGTGCTCTTTTTGACCGGCTCCGATCCAGCTCGGCCAACCCGTCGAGTATTTTCGCTTATTTTGTTGCGAGATGTATAGGGATTGGCAGAGAAGGGGCTTGGGCTATGCTGGTACGGCTGGATTTGTGCCGATCGCTGGGGTTATGGTTACTCAATTGGGTCGGTGGTTGGCGCAGGTCGGTCTGAAGAATGGACGGCGGGATTGGCTCTGGGCTCTGGGGCTGGGGCTGGCGGCGCTGCCGCTGTTTTGGATTAACCTGGGCGGGCCAACGCTGCGGGATTGGGATGAGGCCACGGTGGCCCAGGTGGCGCGGGAGATAGCCCAGGCGGGGATTGGGCCAGGGTTTGCATCGGGAGCCGGGTCATCGTTTTGGCAGGCGCTGCTCCATCCGACGCTGTGGGGCGTGGCCTATGTGAATAAGCCGCCGCTGATGCATGGCCTGATTGCCCTGCTGTTTCGCGGGTTTGGCGTTCACGAATGGACGGCGCGGCTGCCCAGTGCTTCGCTGTCGGCCCTGGGCGTGCCGCTGCTGTATGGGATTTTGCGCCAGCTTCAGCCACTGCGCCGAACGGCGTTGCTGGGGGCGATCGCCTACCTCACCCTGCTGCCCATCGTCCGCCATGGCCGCCTGGCGATGTTGGATGGGGCGATTGTTTGTTTTTATTTGCTGACGGTTTGGGCGGGGCTGCGATCGCGCCGCGATGGCCGCTGGAGTCTGGGCATTGGCCTGGGCGTTGGCCTGATGTGCCTCACCAAGGGAGTTCTGGGCCTGCTGCTGGGGGGATTGGTCCTGGTTTTCCTGGCCTGGGATACGCCGAGGCTGCTGGCTTCGGGCTATTTGTGGGCGGGGCTGCTGTTGGGGCTGGGACCGGCGATCGCCTGGTATGCCAACCAAGCCCTGGCTGGGGCGGAGGATTTTGTCCAGCGGGGCCTGGTGGATCAGGCCCTGAAGCGGCTGTGGGAGCCGGTGGAGGATCACCGGGGTTCAATTTTTTATTACTTCAGCGAGCTGTTGGAGTGGGGCTGGCCCTGGGTGATGTTTTTGCCCTGGGGACTGGAGCAGGCCTGGCGGGAGCGGGGCTGGAGCTGGGGCAAGCTGGTGTTGGTCCTGGGCGGCGGCTATTTTGCAGTGATTAGCTCAGCCCAGACGAAGCTGCCTTGGTACATCATGCCGCTTTATCCAGTGGTGGCGATCGCGATCGCCCCCGTGTTGACCAATGCCTGGGATCGCCTGGGCGGAACGGGAATGGAGCCCTACACGCCGGAGCGATCGCCCCGGATTTGGCTGGGGCTGCTGGGGCTGCTGACGCTTGTGGCGGTGGTGGGCTGTGCCTATTTCAGCGGTGTTTTGGGATTTTTGGGAACTTTCTTGGGGCTGACCGGGCCGGGTGGGGGTGCTGATGGGTGGATCGCGATCGCCCTAGGACTGGTCGCCGCTGGAATGGCGCTCAGCGCGGGGCTGCTGGGGCGGGGCGATGCCCAGTGGATTTTGGTCTTGGCTTGGAGCTGGTATCTGGGGCTGTTGGTGCTGATGGCTTCGCCCAGTTGGGTGTTTGAGCTGGGGGAGGCCGAGGCGGTCCAGCCGATGGCGGCGGTGATTCGGGCTCGACCCCAGCCGGGGCTGCCGGTTTACACTATGAACCCGATTGAGCGGCCTTCGCTGAGCTTTTATAGCGAGACGCGGGTGATTCCCCTCTGTGGGCTGCCCCCGGCGTTTTATCCCACCGAGCCCTTTTATTTGTGGCTCCAGGCCCAGGACCAAGCTGCCCTGAACCTTGCCCAGCCGGGGAGCGGGCCAGATCTCGGGGGGCCAGATCTCGGCGCAGCGGAAGGCTGGCAGTTGCAGGGACCATTGCAGTTGACCCAGCCCACGCTTGAGGATGGGCTGCGATCGCGCCTGGTCCAGCGCTGCGACCCGCCGCGCGAGTTACCCTAGGTTGGGCTGGAGCCGGGCCACGAGCTGTTCGGGGCGGAGGACGCCTTCGATGCGATCGCTGGCTTTTCCATCCTTGAACAACACCAGGGTGGGCAGGGCTTCAATCCGGTGTTCCGAGGCGATGTGGGGATAGTTGTCGGTGTTAATTTTGACAATGTTGACTTGATCACCGAGCTGCTCCTTGACCTGTTTGAGGATGCCCGCCATCATTTGGCAGGGACCGCACCAGGGGGCGTAGAAGTCCACCAGCGTGGGCTTGTCGGAGTTGGCGAGCATGGCGTCGAAGCTGTCAAACTGTTGCTTGCTCATGGCGCAAAGGGTTGGGGGAGTGGTCTCGGTTGGAGGAGTGGTCTCGAATATTGCTGGCAATATCGCCTTTGATCCTAGCGAGGCGGCGGGCAAACGGACGAGGGCGTAATGACACTTGACGAAGGGGATACCCCCACCGCCCGCAGCGGCAGATGCTTCGCTAGATTGGCCCGTAGCGGCTAGCTTGTGACCGTTATCAATCTGCCGCCCTCACCCCACCCCCTGAACTCAACCCCCGTGAACCCTGAGCCCTCGCCTTATTCTGATCCCCACTCTAGGCCTTCCCCTGAGCCCCAGCGGCTGATCTTTGTCCAGCACGGCTGGTCCGATACCGGGCGATATCTGGGCGATCTGGTGCGTTCGATCGCGCCACCCCAGAGCGAGGTAATTGCGCCGAGCTTGAACTTTGTCAATACCTGGCTGCGGATCGAGCGGCTGGTGCAGGAAAAAGAAGCGATCGCCCAGACCTTCCTCCACCGCTATCCCGATCTGCCCCTGCGCATCGTCGGCCATTCCATGGGCGGGCTGATCTGGACCGAACTGTTGCATCGCCATCCCGATTGGTGGGGGCGGGTGGAGTCATTTGTGCTGGTAGGTTCGCCCATTGGCGGCTCCGATGTGGCCCGGCTGATCGATCCCTGGGGTCTGGGCCTTGGCATTGCAGCGGACCTGGGGCGCGATCGCCGCGACCTCGCCGAACAGATCGCCCTGCACATCCCCACCCTGGTGATTGCTTCGGACTTGGGCAACGGCAGCGATGGCTTGGTGGCCCTGGAAGCGACCAAGGTGCCGGGCAGCGAGCTGCGGGTGCTGCGACAAATTCGCCATGCCGCAATGCGCTACAGCGCCGAGGTGGGGCAAGAAATTGCCGATTTTTGGGCCAGGGGAACGGCCCAGCCAGAGCAGCTCAACCCGGTGGCGGAGCGGGCGATACGGGCACTGCGATCGGTGCCAGGCATGACCGCAGCGGGCTACAGCGACTTTGCCAAAGCCCGCATCCGCTGCGACCTGGGCGAAGGCATCACCCTGCGCACCTGGAAAAACCCAGCCCAGGTCCAGCACGTCTTCATCGGCGATCGCCCAGGCAACTGTCTATTTGCAGGCTACGTCGGCTGGGGCCACAGCGCAGCCCTAACTCAACAGCTCCAGGCCCTGGCCACCGCTGGGAAAGATTAGGCGATCGCGAGGGAATGAGCGGACATGGCCTGCCCTGCCCCTAGGAGACTCCCTGGATAAACCCTGACAAGTCCAAGGATGGGAACGCCCCCAAAAACGCCCCCAACCGCCCCACAATCCGACCCACACCTCCCTCCACATCCGACTCAACATTCAACGCCAGCAGCGGATCATGGAGCGACAGCCGCAGCAAAAACCAGCCCGCCTCCCCCGGCGCAGTGCAGGCCACCCGAATCCCTTCGTAATTGGGGGAGGCGATCGCCCAATCCGGCTGCGCTTCCACAAAGGCCCTGAGCTGCTCAATCACCTCCTCGCCATAGGTCTGGAAGGCCTCCGCCGCGATCGCAATGCGAATTTCCTGGCTCTCCTCAGGCAGGGGCAGCTTGGCGATCAAATCCGTCAACACCCGCCCGGCCAGCTTCGCCCTGGCCAATTCAATCAACAGCTTGCTGATGAGATAGGCCCCATCATCCAAAAAATAATTCTCCTTCATCGCCCCATGGCCCGAAGTCTCGATCGCTAGCCAAGCTTCCTCCCCCCCACGATTCAACCGCAGAGCTTCATTGATCACATTTTTATAGCCTCGCTTAAAGCGGTGATGCCTGCCCCCCAGCTCCGATTCAATGAACCAGGTCAGGCCATCGGAGGTAATCGAATCCGTGACAATCGTTGAGCCGGGGTGGGATTGAAGGGCGATCGCGCCAATCAAGGCAATCAAGCGATTGCGATTCAGCTCCTGGCCCCGGTGGTCCACCGCCGCCGCCCGATCCACATCCGTATCGAAAATAATGCCGAAATCTGCCTGCTGGGCCAGCACCGCCTGGCAAATCGAAGCCATGGCCTCGCCATCCTCCGGGTTGGGCACATGGTTGGGGAACGTGCCATCGGGCTCCAGGAACTGGCTGCCGGTTGTATCTGCACCCAAAGGCTCCAACACCTGACTGGCATAGAAGCCGCCCGCGCCATTGCCCGCATCGACAATGATTTTCAGCCCCCCCAGCGGCCGCTCAAACTGACTGGGATGGTTAACGCCCTGGCGAACTTTTGCCACGAGCTGGGCGGCATAGGTGGCAATCAAATCCCTGGATTCGATGGTTCCAGGGGGCGTGCTGGGGGCAAATTCCCCCTGCTCCGCCCGTTGCAGAATCTCGCTGATATCCGGCTTACCTAGGCCGCCCTGGGCGGTGAAAAACTTGAGGCCATTGCGATTGAATGGCAAATGGCTAGCGGTCATCATGATCGCCCCATCGCAGTCAAACCCAGCGGTCACCGTGGCCATGAACATGGCTGGGGTTGAGGCGATGCCGCAGTCCAGCACCTGGCAGCCCTGGCCCGCCATGGCCGCCATCACCGCCTGCATCAGCTCCGGCCCGGAGAGGCGGCTGTCCCGCCCCACGGCCAGCCGCAGACTCGCCACTGGTTTCCCCAGCTTGGCAGCCAGCCAGGCGGTGAAGGCCTGGCCCAGGCGCTGGACCACCGCTGGGGTGAGGTTGACCGGCTCATTCGCAACCCCGGCAACAGCCACGCCGCGAATGTCTGAGCCATTTTGAAGCTTGTTCCAGTTGAAGTCTTGCATGGTCAAGGGAGAGGCTCTTGCGGTGGGGGTGTAGCGGGATCGTAACCTGTCTTGGGGGCACTGTTCTTTAAAGGGGTGATCGACCAAATCTCGTAGTTGAAGCCTACGGTTTTGCTAGCTTCCAGGAGGTATCACCCCCAAGCGAGACAGTGCCCCCATATCCCGTACCTTTGCTTAAAAAAGCTGCCCTCAAGTCTCCCCTCAGCCCTGGAGCTTCGCCGCCAGCACCTCCGGCTTGGCCCGAAACCCCACCAGCACCGCCTCGCCATCGCGCTCAAACAGAGGCCGCTTCAGCAGCATCGCATCGGCACAAAACGCCTTGACCCAATCTGCATCGCTCCAGTGCTCCCGCTCTGGACCCAGGGCGCGGTAGGACTGGCCCGACGTATTGCGCATCGCCTTGGCCGTCAGGGCCGCGACCCAGCTTTTCACCTGGGCCTGGGTGGGGGGCTGCTCCTTGGTGTTGATGAACTCGTAGGGCAGCGCATTGTCTTCGAGCCAGGCGATCGCCTTCTTACAAGTCCCGCAGTTGGGAATGCCATAGATCTTCAGCACCATGATCCATCTCCTCCATTGATCGTCTGATCGTCAGATTACCGTTAGATTATTTCCAGAGGCGATTTGAGCATCGTTTTGGCAAACACTCAAACCTCCCCTCAGTTCACTGGCCAATAAGTTCACTGGCCAATAAGTTCACTGGCCAATAAGTTCACTGGCCAATAAGTTCACTGGCCAATAGTATAGCCACCGGCCCATCGCCTCCAAACCCTGCTAAACCACCCCCACTAAACCAGAACCCGCTAAACCAGCCCCGCTAAATCAAAGCTTTCCAGAACAGATCCGGCAGGGCCTTGCCTGCAAGCTGCTGATGCAACTGATCCGCCGCGGCCAAGCCAGAAAGAAAAGCGCTTTCGACTCGATCTCCCCCACACCAATCCCCCACAAACCACAGCGGCGGGCTGCCCTGGGCCTGGAGGCAGCGCTCTGGCAGCGGCGTTTGGGGGAAGGCATAGCCCCAACGATGCACCTGCAACTTCTCCGGTTCAGCCAGCCAGGGCGCTTCAGCGACCTCGGCGGCGAAGTCCAACAGGGTCTGGCCCACAGCGCCTCGATCGTCTGCCTCAAACTGGGCCTGGCCAAAGGCGGGGTTGCTGTGAACCACCACCACAGGCTGTTGGGGATTCAACTGTTTGCTGCTCTCCAAGCCAATCCAAGCCAGGCTGGGGTGGCCCTGGCAGTTGATGCCCCGCCAGGGCAGTTGGGCCGCTTTGGCCTGGTGCTCGGGGTCGTAGACCGCGATCGCCGCAATGCCCTGGGAAAATTCCACCCGATGCAGCCGAGCCAAGGTGGCCGGGTCGAACTTGGGCAGGCTGTCGATCAAGGCGATCGCCTGGGGCGTCGGCACCGCCAATACCAGCGCCCTCGCCCGCAGCATTAATCCTTGGTCCGTAGTAATTTCCCAAATTTGCTCCTGGCCCGTCCCCTGAACCGCCAGCCCCACTGCCCGCTGCGAGTTGTGGATCGTCAGCCCCTGGGCCAGGGCCTTGGCCAAAACCGTGATGCCCTGGGGGGCAGCGTAGCGGGGCGATCTCGATCTCGGCGCAATGACCTCGCCCGCTGGCCCCAGCCCATGGATTTGATCGGTCCAAACCTGCATCAGCCCCAAGCCACAGAGCCGCTCGATTAGCTGGGCAAACTTGGCATCCTCGGGCTTGAGGTAGCAAACGCCATGGTCGGCATGGGTCGGCCCGGCGGAGGCCGCTGGCAAACGTCGCTTGGCCAAGCGTCCTCCCAGGCCCCGCGATTTTTCCACCAGGGCCAGGCTGTAACCCGCCTGGTGAAGCTGCTGGGCACAGGTGATGCCAGCGACTCCAGCTCCGATGATGGCAACTTCTAAAATTGAGCTGGGCTGGCTGGGCTGGCTGGGCTGGCTGGGCTGATTGGACTGGGACATGGCGATCGCCCTAAAACTATCCGAACCTAGGGCACATCATCAAAATATTCATCGTTGAAAAATGTCCCCACCGCATCCAAATTATTGGCACAGTAGGGTGCATTCTTGCCGTTCCAGGGCGATTTGGGATTGGGCTTTTGCACCACCACCTGGCCATCGATCCCAGCGGCATCCAAATATTGTGCCGCCAGGGCGCTGCATTCATCCCGGCTGATGTCCTGATCGGTGTCAATTTGGAGACGCTTACCATCAAAGATCTCCTGCTCCCGCAGCCGGTGGGGCGGCAGCCCCGCGATGCGTATCAAATCATCCGCAGGCGGCGCTGGGGTAGGAGCCGAAGCGGCTGGGGGGGGCTGGATGGTGGCGGGCGCTTGGGCAACGGGGTCGGCTGCAAACAGCCGGGAGACCAGGCCCCAGGACAGGCCGAAAAAGACGAACAAGCCTAGGGTGGCGATCGCCTTCCCCCGAGCCGTCGCCAACCAGCGCCCCAGCGTTCTAGGCCGCCCCAGGGAGCGATTCAGCAAAATGCGGCCCGTCCAGACCGCCTCGCGATCGCCCTGCTGGTAGGCCAACACCTTGGCCACATGAATATTCTGGGGGCTCACGTGGCGCAAGGTGCGAGACACGAGCATTAATAACGCCCGCTTCTCCGGCGCAGCCTGCCCCGTGAACCGAATCGAAAGCTGCTTGGCCTCGCGCGCCACCTGCACCCGCACCCCTTGACGACGTAGCTGCTCCCTCAAGAGCGCTTCGATCGCCCGAGGGTCTCCCTGCCTTACCTGCTGCATTGCTGGTTGACTGGTCATTACAGCCCGATCGCGTCCTCAGAGGTCTTCGCAGAAGATTTCCTAGCAAACCGTCTCATAAAATCTGGATTTCGTCTTGGGTAACTCAAGATTAATTTTTTTAACGTTGAGTTACAACGGCGACTGCGGTGGCGTTCCATCTCCCTGGGACGCCGCTCCCCTAGGCTTGCTCATCCAACTGAATCCGGGGATCCACCACGGACAGCAGCAGATCGGCCAGTAAATTCCCTACAATCAACATCACGGCCCCCATCATCAGGCTGGCCATCACCAAGTACAGATCCTGGGCAAACACAGCCTTGAGAATCAAGCGCCCCAGGCCCGGCCAGTTGAAAAAATATTCCGCAATGAACGCACCGCTGAGCAGGCTGGCGAATTCAAACCCCAGCAGGGTGATCAAGGGGTTGATGGCGTTGCGCAGGGCGTGGCCATAAATAATGCGGTTCTCGGATAGCCCTTGGCGCGGGCGGTGCGAATGTAGTCCTGGCGCAGCACTTCCAACAGTTGGCCTCGGGTGATGCGCTGGAGCCCCGCAAAGCTGGCGATGCTGAGGGCGATGGTGGGCAAAATCATGTGCCAGGCAATGTCCAGGACTTTGCCCAGCCCGGAGAGGTCGGCATAGTCGATGCTGGTCATGTCTCCCACCGGCAGCCAGGGCGAGAGGCGCTGGGCCAGGATCAGCAGCAGCAGTGCGGTGATGAAGCTGGGGAAACCTTGGCCGATGTAGCTGAGGCTGCGCAGGAGGCGATCGCTCCAGCGGTTTTGATGCACCGCTGCGATCACCCCCATGGGAATGCGATCGCCCAGGTCAACACCAGGGAAGACAGCGCCAACACCAGCGTCGCCCCCACCCGTTCCGCCAGCAGCCCCGCCACCGGACGCTTAAACACAAAACTTTCGCTCAGGTTGCCCTGGAGGGCCTGGCCGAGCCATTTGACATAGCTGGGAATCACCCAGGCCAGCCAAGGCCCCAGGCTCTGGAAAAATGCGGCTAGGCTCTGGGTCGATTCCAGCGGCGATGGGGGTTCCCCCGCCAGGCCAAACTGTTCTTCCAGGCGGTTGATCAGCTCCGGATCGTTTTGGAGGTTCTCCCGCAGGTTGTCCACATAGTTGCCCGGCGCGAGCTGCACAATGATGAAACAAAGGAGTGAGGCAATCAGCAGCGTCAGCAGGGCCTGGAGCAGCCGCTTGATCAAAAAGGCCAGCAGGCTGGGAATGGGCAGCGCAGCGCCGGGCTTACGGATTGATCTGAATAAAAAGTTGCCTTCCATGGAGCAGCCTCTAAGGGAAACTAACGATGGTGTTTTAGAGTCAGTTCTGGGAACCAGGTCTGGAAGCCAGGGCCGAGGCTGTCTGGCAGCCCCAGCCCCCAGCCAGGCTTTAATCCCTGGGAGCCACTGGGGTATGATACAGCCGGTTTGGCGATTCCTCAGTCTAGGCCTGGCCTTGTAGAGATGTGGGTAAGGCAATCAAAAATGGTTAAGTTCAAGCTGTTCTGGAGACAACGCTTGCGGCCCAAGCCCAGATTTTTCCTGGGGCGCTGGGCGCTCAGCCTGGTTCTCTGCCTCTGTCTCGCCGGGCTAGGATCGCTGACCTTGGCCAGCCAGGCCCAGGCTCAAACCAGGGCCCAAAACCCCGACCAAGCCGTGGCGCGGGTCTGGAACAGTGCCTCATTTCCCGTCGAAAACTTCCAGGCCTACACTTCCCTCTTTGGCTATCGCCGTTCCGCCACCGGGGGCAGCAGCAGCGAATTCCACTATGGCCTGGACCTGGCTGCACCCCAGGGCAGCTATATCCGCAGTTGGTGGAGTGGCGAAGTGGTGGAGGTGACCGATAATACGCGCTGTGGCACCTCGATTGTGATTCAGTCGGGCAATTGGGAGCATATCTATTGCCACATGATGGGTCGTGTCGAAACGATCAAGGGCCAGCGCTATCTGGTCGATCGCGATGGCAAAATCCAGATTCGCCAGGGCCAGACCCTCCAAACCGGGGCTCGCATTGGGCGGGTGGGCATGACCGGACGGACCACCGGGCCGCATCTGCATTGGGGATTGAAGCACCAGGGCAGTTGGGTGGATCCGGGGTTGGTGTTGCGGGCGATGCAATCGGCCAGACCTCTATCCTAGATTTGGCCTCGATCCAAATCTATCGGGAGACCGGAACATGGCAGCGGTGATCGTTTGCCCAGGTATCCATCGGGCGGAGCTGAGCGCCTCATTCATCGCAGCGGTGCAGGGGGCCAGCGATCGCCAATCCACTTTTGGGCCAGCCTCCCAGCCGGACCCGCAGCCAACCCCCCACGCCCCGCCACTGGTGGGTGCTGCCCCCAACCATCCCCCCCTACGCCCCGGAGCTGATCTACAACTTCGTCCAGGAGCAATGGCGCAGCCAGGGATTATCCCCAGCCGCGCCGACGCTGTGGATTGGCTTTAGCGCGGGAGTGGTGGGGGCGATCGCCACGGCCCGCCGCTGGCAGCGCCAGGGAGGCGAGGTGCGGGGGATGATTGCCCTAGATGGCTGGGGCGTGCCCCTGGGGGATGGATTTCCCCGCTATCGCCTCAGCCACGATCGCTTCACCGCCCAGAGCTGCGAATGGCTGGGGGCCAGCGATGGTTATTTTTATGCCGAGCCGGGGGTGGAGCATTTGGCGCTGTGGCGATCGCCCCAGTTGGCCCTGGGCCATTGGCATCTGACTGGATCCAGGCCAACCCCAGTCACGTCAACCCCAGTCACGTCAACCCCAACCCAGCCCCTTTCTGCCGCCCAGCTTGTGGCTGTACTAGCCCAACAGCTCCTACAACAGCCCGGCTGCCAATGATTGACTCAAGAATTGACCTAGGCTGCTCCCTTCTGTTTGCAAATTGACCACAAACCGGCTATGGCCAGATTTTTGGTGGCAGAATACTGAAAGCATCGCGCCATTTCGTATCGCGCGATTCACTTGAGCTTTTTGAATTTTTCCTTCCCGCACGAGAGCGATCTGCCATGAGGTCTACCGTAACCCAGCCCACCGCCATCGAGACTCAACGTGTTAGCGGGGCCTATGCCCTGATGGACAGCCTGCGCCGCCACGGCGTCAAACATATTTTTGGCTACCCTGGCGGTGCCATTCTGCCCATTTACGATGAACTCTATCTGGCAGAAGAACGGGGCGATGTCCAACATTTCCTGGTCCGCCATGAACAGGGCGCATCCCATGCCGCCGATGCCTACTCCCGCGCCACGGGACAGGTGGGGGTTTGCTTTGGCACCTCCGGGCCGGGCGCAACCAACTTGGTCACGGGCATTGCCACCGCCCACCTCGATTCGATTCCCATGGTGGTGGTGACGGGACAGGTGCCTCGGGCGGCGATCGGCACCGATGCCTTCCAGGAAACGGATATTTTTGGCATTACCTTGCCCGTGGTCAAACATTCCTACGTGGTGCGCGATCCCCGCGACATGGCTCGCATTGTGGCCGAAGCATTCTATATCGCCCGCACGGGACGGCCCGGCCCGGTCTTGATTGATATTCCCAAAGATGTCGGCCTAGAAGAATTTGACTATCTGCCGGTGGAGCCGGGGGAAGTTCACCTGGAGGGCTACAAGCCGACGGTCAAGGGCAGCGTCCGCCAGGTCCATGCGGCTTTGCAACTGCTCAAAACCGCCCGCCAGCCCTTGCTCTACGTGGGGGGCGGGGCCATTTCCGCCGGGGCCCATGAAGAGCTCAAAGCCTTGGCCGAAGCCTGGCAAATTCCGGTGACGACGACCTTGATGGGCAAGGGCGCATTCGATGAACACCATCCCCTGGCCCTGGGCATGTTGGGGATGCATGGCACAGCCTACGCAATTATGCGATCAGCGAATGTGACCTGCTGATCGCCGTGGGGGCTCGCTTCGACGATCGCGTCACCGGCAAACTCGATGAATTCGCCCGCCGCGCCCGCGTCATCCACATCGACATCGACCCAGCGGAGGTGGGCAAAAACCGCAAGCCGGAGGTGCCGATTGTTGGGGATGTGCGCCATGTCTTGAATGAGCTGCTACGCCAGACGGAAAACCAGAAGGAAGGCCTAGAAGCCAGGGATGGCAGCCTGACCCAGGCCTGGCGCGATCGCATCGACACCTGGAAGGCCAAATATCCCCTGGTCGCCCCCAGCTACCCCGACTGCATTTCTCCCCAGGAAGTCATCGTCGCCCTCAACACCGCCGCCCCCGATGCCTACTTCACCACCGATGTGGGTCAGCATCAAATGTGGGCCGCCCAGTTCCTCAAAAATGGCCCCCGGCGCTGGATCTCCAGTGCGGGCCTGGGGACCATGGGCTTTGGGATGCCAGCGGCGATCGGAGCCCAGGTGGCCCTGGCCGGGGAAACCGTCATCTGCATCGCTGGAGATGCCAGCATTTTGATGAATATTCAGGAGCTGGGCACCCTGGGCCAATACAACATCCCCGCCAAAACCGTCATCCTCAACAATGGCTGGCAGGGCATGGTGCGCCAGTGGCAGCAAAACTTCTACGGCCAGCGCTATTCATCCTCCAACATGGAAACGGGAATGCCTGACTTTGTGAAGCTGGCGGAGGCTTTTGGGGTCAAGGGCATGATCGTGACCGAGCGCTCCGAGCTGGAGGGGGCGATCGCCGAAATGCTGGCCCACGACGGCCCAGTGTTCATGGATGTGCGGGTCAAGCAGGATGAGAACTGCTACCCCATGGTCAAGCCGGGCTGCTCCAATGATCAAATGCTGGGCCTGCCCGGTGGCGAAGTCTAGTCCCAACGAAGCCAAGCCGCAGCGATCTTCCCGGCTGGAATGACCCGGCTGGAATGACCCGGCTGGAACGGCCCGACTGAAATGGCAATGGCGCTCGATCTTCAAGATCGAGCGCCATTGCCGTTATTGAGCCGTCATTGAGCCGTCGCTGAATGGTCGTCGCCGGGAGCGATCCCCAAATTTTCCCATCGGAGCAGGCTGGTTTTCCAAAGCTGACGTTACAAAACTCGGAATTTCTTGAACAAAAGCGGGACAAACGTTAAATAATTCGCCGTAATTCAACTATTTCGATTCTCAATCCATACTATGTACCCAAGCTATAAATTCTAGTTTTCCATCGCTTCGGTTCGTTCACAGAGGATTCTGCAAATCAGCCATCCATTCCCCAAGCTCTCCAACTCTAAATTTCCCCCTGAAGGGTTGTGGCCCTTCTCAACCCTTCGCCGATCTTAACCTGCGGCTCACCAGATCCAGTCTGGTTGTTGCGGCATCACGACCTTAAGGCGTTACCCATTGCAATCTTTGGCAAGTCGTGGTGGTTCTCGGTGGGTCTCATTTTAGAGTTTGACATTGCATTGCAGGGACGCTAAAGCCTGTCTGCTCGCTCTACAGCGTTCGTTGGACGAGCGTTGCTCTGCGGCCCCAATTTTTAGCGATCGCGGCTGCATCTTGACCCAGCTACTTGCTTTGGGCGATCGCGCCAGTTGGGTTGGTTTCCCTTTGTTTTTGTGATCCAGCACAAACGACGCCAGAAACGACGCCAGAAACGACGCTCTTCATCTTTATCTCTAGGTACGACACAAATGAGTTCCACTGACCAACGAATTGAAGCTGTCGAGACCAAACTTGGCCGCATCGAAAATTCCATTAGCCAGCTCAATACCTCTGTGGGACAGATGCTCGGCAATCTCGATTCAATCCGTGCCCAAACCAGTGCCAATGCGCCCTCGGGTCGGCCCTCGCCCGTCGCTGCCTACGCCCAGCACCCCCTCAGCCACAAAGATGTGTTGGAGGATGTCAATGATTGTGGGATCAAGGCCAACGGCGATGGTCAAGTCATCTTCTCACCTGAGATGCAGGTACAACGGTTGACGGCTCAGCTCACCGCCGCCTACAGCCGCATCGCCGCCCTGGAAGAACAGCTTCTCTCTCGCCGGGTTCGCACTGGCGGGTGAGGCGTTTAGCCCATGGGCCAGCGCCTGGCATCGGGGCCTAGGCCAGTCCCCGATGCCAGGCCCGATAGGAGGTGACAAACGCCTCGATTGCCGCCGCAATTCGATCTGCATTCCAGCCCAAGGCCAGGCTGGTGGCAATGGCACAGCCCCCCGCAGCCACCCCCTCCTTGACAAAGCCCGCTTCGTAGGCGCGCAGGCCGGGGTGGGCCGAGGCGGCGAAGCTGAGCTGGCTGCCCAGCAGAATGGGCGCTTCGGCCATTGAGGCTGCCGTTTCAGGGTCAGGCTGGTTGGTCCTTGCCAAAGCTGCCACAAAATCCGCAATGGCAGCGGCCAGTCCGGGAGTATCTCCCGTGGGATCCTCCGCCACCCAGCGCGTTGTGCCCACCGCCACCCCAGCGGGAGACCAGGGGATCGATCGTCGCTGGGCCAGGGCAGCAGCGGCGGCATAGACCGCTAGCATTTGGGTGCCCCCCGCCAGGAGAACGCCGTGGTGGCGGCTGAGGCTGAGGAGACAGCCCGCCAGGAAGGGCTGCATCGGATCGCCGATCGCCGCCAAAATATCCAGGGGATCGAGCTGAAGCGATCGCCACCGCTCCGGTGCCAGCCAGTCCGCGAGGTCGCTTTCAGGCCAGTCTGGGATTGACCCCGGCCAGGTAGATGGGGATGGAATCGATGCCGCCGGGAGTTGTGCGGACATCCAGCGCCGGATCCCCGGCGTCAGCTCCTGTCCCCCCAGGCCCGAGCGGGCTAGGCCCAGGGCGACGAGCTGGGCTTTCTGGCCATGGTTGCAAGGGCTATGGCTGCTGTTGACTCGCCCCAGGGCGGGAATGCCCAGGGCCACCAGCAGGGCCAGGGCCGTCGTGGTTCCGCCCACCACACATTCGCCCAGGACAAGATAGCCGGGCGCAAGCTCCCCCCAGGGCCGGTCTCGGACGATCTGAAATTGCCAGACCGGCCTCGGTGCCCCCCAGGGTGGGGCCAGCGCTCCCCCCAGCCCAAGCCCAGCTCAAACAGGGTTTCCACCTGGGTGCGGGCCATGGCTGCTCCGGTGGAAAGGCAGCGAGCCGGGGCCTGGTTCAGGTTCAGGGCCGGGGCCGTCAGGGGCTCGGCCAGCCCCGCATTGATCAACTGACTCGATGCGCCCGTGGCTTCCAGCAGCGCTCGGCTGAGCAACACGGGCGATAGCCCAGCGGTGAGGGGAGGCAGGGGCCGAGTGGGCCGCTTGGCCATGCCTTGGTCCAGGAATTCAGCATCGGCCAGGGCCGTGGATCGGCGATCGCCCGGCGTTTTTCCCGCAGCAGAAATATTGGGGATCAGCGCTGTGTCTGTGAAGCCCAGGGCGATCGCCAGCTCCCAGGCCTGTCCCCGATGGCGTTCGAGCCAGGCTTGGGCCGCTGCCCCCCCCTGGTAAATCTGGATTCCATCCAGGGCTCTAGCCCCAGGCCTATCCATGGATTGCTCGCCCCCGGTGGTTCATTCCACCTCCAGCTCCAACATGATCTGCACCCACTTGGGCGGCGGTGGCACCTTGGCCCCCAGGCGATCGAGGATGTACCAAGCGACTAAATGCACCACGAATAGATAAATCAAGCCATTGACTAGGACTAGGGCGATCGCCAACAGTTGCACCAGGGCCAAATCCGCTTGAATCAGCAGCCCGAGGGTGAGCGAGACCCAATTGAGCAGCTTGGTGACCTGGGTCGTGACATAGATCCAAAGATCCTCCCCCAGCAGCACTGAGGTCAGGGCCACCTTAAAGAAAAACCCCAGGGCATTGAGCAGCGTGCCCAGGCCAATGGACAGCGCCCAGCCCGTGCGCCGCCGCCAGCAATAGCCCAGCAGCACCCCCAGCAGACCGTAGGGCATCAAAAAGAACAGGCTGCGCACCGGCCCCATGAACACCATCAGCAGCAGGCTTGCCACCGTCGCCGTCATCCAGGCCTCCCGCCGCTCCCAGCGCAAATAGACCAGGGCAATGGGGATGGGCATACAGATGCGCCAGATCGGCCCGATGGGGAAATAGGCATTGATCAGCCAGAGCAGGCTGGTTGTGCTGGCAAGAAACGCGGTTTCGACTAGGGCCAGGGGCGGAGGGGCGATCGCCGGAGGCCCCATGACCAAGGGCAAGGCTCGGCCCGCTTCATTCTGGGCCAATTGATTCTGGCCCGGTTCATTTTGAACAGCCCCCTTGCGGGCTGCCCCAGGAGCGCCACCATCCACCCATTCCTGCCAGTCATCGACCCCTGGAGCTGCCACCGGATCCGCTGCAGGGCTGGCATCGGCCCCAGATGCAGGCAGAGGAGTGGAATTTGCATCGTTGGCGGGGCTCATAGGCGGGGGCATCGCGGGGAAAGATCACCGTGGCAAAGCGGAGGTATGGCTAGACTAACATCTGAGCCTTTGCCCTGTTGAGCCCTGGGAAACCTGGCATTTATATTCTATGGGCTGAGATATCCATGGGCTGATCTTCATGGCTCGGAGCTCAGCCGACAATTCGCTCTAGGGCTTCTAGGTCGGGGATGTGCATGAGACTGCGATCGCGCTCAATCAACCCCCGCTTCTCCAGCTTGCTCAACACCCGCGTCACCGTCTCTCGGGCCAAGCCACTCAGGCTGCTCAGCTCCCGATGGGGCAAAGAGGGAATCGTGCAGCCCTGGCCCTGGTGCTTGCCCTGGCCATCGGCCAAAAACAGCAAGACATCGGTCAGCCGGGCCGTGCTGTCCGCCTCCCGCAGGCGCAGCCGCCGGTTCACCTGGCGCAGCCGCAGGGCCAGGAGCTGGGCTAGCCGCATCCCTGCCTTGGGTTCCGTGGCCACCAGATTCAAAAAGTCCTCCGCTGGAATGCTACAGACCTGGGTATCGACCAGGGTAATCACATCCGTCGATCGCGGAATTTGCTCCAAGGCGGCCATCTCCCCGAACAGATCCCCCCGCGTCAAAATATTCAGCGTGATTTCCTTGCCATCTAGGTTGTGGGTGCGAATTTTGACCCAGCCCTGCAAGATGAAATGAATCGAGGCCCCCCCGTCGTTTTCTAAAAAAATGACGTGGTTGACTGGAAAGCTGCGCAAGACGGGGCGAGCCAGGGTACGGCGGATGATGTCGGGGGGCAGATCAGCGAAGAGCTGACAATGCTCTAGAAGCACCTGCTGCCAGTCCGCATTGTTCACACCTTGCCGATAGGTCATAGGAGTAGTGGAGGGCTGAGCCCGTGCTAGGAAGGGGGTTCTGGCCCAGTCATCATACCGTTAAGGGGAGGGGAGTTGCTGCGATCGCTGGGGCAGGATATGGTGCAGGCGATTTGACGATTTTCTGGGGCTGGGCTTGGGGGCGGCGGGGATGGCAAGGCAGCCTCGGATCGTTAGGGGCAGTGACCCTTGCGGGGCTTGGCATCCTGGGGGGACTGGGGGCTAGGGCATGTGCAAAAAAGCGTGCCACATCCAAATCCTCCGGGTTAAGCTGGGCTCGACCCTGGGCGATGCCTGGGCTGGGACTATGGGTTGCGCGCCCACAGCCATCAGATATTACTCAACGACAGGTATTGGTGTGACCTCCCACAACGACCCAACCCCCAACGACCAACTCAAAGGCCTGATCTCAGAGATTGACGAAATCCTGAGCCGGCCTCCGGGGTTGTTGGGGCGGCTGGCGGGCGATCGCCCTGCCCATCGCGCCACCCTCGCGCACCTGCGGACCTATCTGTTGGGCCTGCAAAACAACTTACGGCGGGCACGCATTCAAAATCATCCCCTGGCGGGCGATCTGCCAGCCCTGCTGGGGGAGGCCCAGGCCAGGGGCCAGCTCGTTGCGGCGGGGGAGCGATCGCCCACCCCCCCCAGCCCAGTCCCGCAATCCCCAGGCCAGTCC
>JAAUQQ010000006.1 GCA_012032745.1 Synechococcales cyanobacterium RM1_1_8 | reverse complement strand
CGTTTCTCGGCAGGCATGCCTTTTCACGCGGCGGCCTTCTCGGCAGCAGCCTTTTCAGCGGCAGCCTTCTCGGCAGCCTTTTGCTCAGCAATGGCCTTTTCGGCAGCCGCTTTTTGGTCAGCAGCCTTTTGGTCAGCAGCCTTTTGGTCAGCTAGACGCTTTTCAGCAGCAGCCTTTTGGTCAGCTAGACGCTGTTCGGTGGCGGCTTTTTTCTCGGCCAGCTCCTTTTCAGCGGCTTTCTGCTCAGCGGCCAGCTTGTCTAGGCTGGATCGGTCTTCAACAGTCGCTTTTGCTTCAACAGCCGCTTTTTCTTGAGCAGCCTGCTGTGGAACAGTGAGGCGATCGCTCCCCAACTCCCCAGGCCCAGCGGACGGCAACGTCTCACCAGGCGCACTCAGGGCAGCCGGAACATTGTCGATCGCCTCCACCGGAGAAACAACCGGCCCTGGCTCCCCTGAAAACCGCTGCTGAAGCCTCTTCCAGAAGGGTAATTTCGCCCCAGCCTCGGGAGCAGCCTTAGAACCAACCTTAGAACCAGCCTGGGGAGCAACCACCGCCCCCGGCGCTGGCCCATCGGGCACATTCGCACCAGCAGGGGGAGCGGACCGAGCTGGCGCGGGAACTGGCGCAGGAACTGGCACGGGAACTGGCGCGGGAACTGGCGCGGGAATGATCGGCAATGGCACCGCTGGCTTAGGTGCCGGTATCGGCGCTGGGGCCGCTTTTTCGGCGGCGGAGCCAGGGGCAGCATCGGCAGGCCCAGCCTGGGGGGGGAACCAGGCTCTCCCCAGCCGCGCCAGGCTGGCGCGCCTTCGGATCGACAATACCCAGGGCATCGGCTGCCGACAGGTCGCCCCGCATCAGCCGCGCCAAACTGTCTTGGCCACCAGGCTGGTAATCGATCAGCCGCAGGTCCAAATTGAAGGCATTCTGCACCAAGCTGCCCGTCTCATCAAGGAATTCCAGTTTCAGCCAGTTTTGGCCAGGTTTAAATCCCTTGAGATAGATCGGTTGCCAGCGATCGAGCAAAAAGCTCTCGCCATTGATCGTGGTGCGAATCCGCCAATCTGGAATGTCATCCTGGGAATCATCCTTGGCGATGAAGTGCAGCGGCGCATTCAAAAGGTAAAAATCCAACATGATTGGCTCCGCCCCGTAGCTGCCCTGGGGGCTGCCGTAGGTGATCAAAGGCAGATTGGGATCGGGCTGGTTGTTGGGGGTTTTGGTAAAGACATGGAATGTGGCCTGGGCATAGGCTCCTTCGTTTTTGAAGCTTTCATCCCAGGGCCGCGCGGCAAAAGCGCGTAGGTGGTGGGTTCCCGGCGATAGGTCTTCGAGGATCAGCGGTTCATCTAAACGAAAGACACGGCGGTAGGGCTGATCATCCACAAACACCTGCAGATGGGGGCCAAGACCCAGCTGTGGATCTTGATAGATCGGCAGATCCTTGACTTCGAGGCGCACCGACACCCGGTTTTCTTGCAGCAGCTCATCGGGCTGGGGGCTGAGGATCTTCACCTGGGGGCGATAGTCCTCCAGCACTTGACGCAGCTTCTGGATCGTCGCCGGGGGCGAGACCTCCTTCAGTTGGCTGCGGCGCTGCTCTGGCTGGAGGGCCGGGCGATCGCCATTGGCCAAGGTGCCCGCTGGCTGGCGATCGCCGCAACCCACAGTCCCGATCGCCAGCAGGCCGATCAAGAACCAGCAAAAGACCCCCCGCATTCCTTGGCCAGACATCCCCAGGACAAAACTTACGCCGAACCTGCTGCCGGACCTGCTGCCGGACTTTGGGCCGAAACTTGGCATTCCCACATCCTCAACCGTGACTAGGCAGAACCCGTGACTGGGCAAAACCCGTGACTGGGCAAAACCCGTGACTGGACAAAACCGCCCACTCCCCATTTGCTCCAATTAGCTTAGGAGGTTGCGGCAGCTATCTTCCCAAGCGCCTCGCGCCTGTTCACAAAAATCAGCCCTACCTTTACAAATCCACAATGGCGATCGCCCAATCACTCTCAATCAACAATCTGACTCTCTTAACAATGTGATGACGATCCAACAGACCATCTAAGCAATAAATCCGGGAGAAGCCTAGCCTGGCGATCCAAACGCACCATCGAGCCAAATCAACCCGCCAAAACCCGAGAGAAGCGTTTTTACATTAAGAATTTTGAAGCTTTGTCTAGGTCAACCCCATTTATTTATCTCAAGACAATGCATAGATCAGACCTAGGGGGAGCCCCAATTTTTAGCCCCAAAACCGCAAAAACAGGTCTTAAGAACACGCAAAAATTTAAAATACTCCACAATTTTCAAGATTTGATTTCGTTTTGTAAAATCTCACCCGTCATTCCTTGACTTTGGGAACGTCTTAAAAGGAAAGAAAGCCCTGAACACCTGCCCTCGGGCTGTTTGAATTATTGTTACTTGGTCCCATGGGGCCTCAGACCAGGCCCCTATAATGCTTGGAAAGAACTTCCCCCCAGCTTCATCCTGCTGCGGTCTTCGGTCTTCCATCAAAGGCCGCAGAGAGTTCTAGGCCACACGCACACTAAACGTAAAGGTCTTGATAGGTTGACATGGGAGCCCTAAGGGTTAAACACCGAATGGCTTTCAGTTGCCTGCCTACATGTACACATGATGCGTCCCTAACTTCCTAGGGCCGTGTCAGGGGCGGAGGAGGCCTCATCCCTTGTCCCTATGAGAGGAGAGTCTCGATGACAAAAAGTCCACCGGAGCGTGGCGTTAAGGCAAAGGTGACGGTTGATAGGAACCCGACTCCGACTTCTTTCGAGAAGTGGGGCAAGCCGGGCCACTTTGATCGCACCCTCGCGAAGGGACCCAAGACCACTACGTGGATCTGGGATCTTCATGCGGACGCCCACGACTTTGATAGCCATACCAGTGACCTCGAAGATATTTCCCGGAAAATCTTCAGCGCTCACTTTGGTCACTTAGCCGTTGTGTTTGTTTGGTTGAGCGGTGCCTATTTCCACGGCGCTCGCTTCTCCAACTATTCAGCCTGGCTGACTGATCCGTTGAATATTAAGCCGAGTGCCCAAGTTGTTTGGCCTGTCGTCGGTCAGGAAATCCTGAACGGTGACATGGGCGGCGGCTTCCAGGGCATTCAAATCACCTCAGGTCTGTTCCAGCTATGGCGGGCCTCAGGTTTTACAAACGAGTTTCAGCTCTATTGCACAGCGATCGGTGGCCTAGTGATGGCCGCGCTGATGCTATTTGCCGGTTGGTTCCACTACCACAAGGCCGCTCCCAAGTTGGAGTGGTTCCAGAACGTGGAATCCATGCTCAACCACCACCTAGCCGGTCTGTTCGGCCTGGGGTCGTTGGGTTGGGCAGGACACCTGATCCATGTGTCCTTGCCGACCACGATGATGATGGACGCGATCGACGCTGGCACTCCCATGACGGTGGGGGGTCGCTTGATCGATAGCGTGGCAGCGATTCCTCTGCCTCAAGAGTTCGTGATGAATTCGAGCCGTATGGCCGAGTTCTATCCGAGCTTTGCTCAGGGTCTCAAGCCATTCTTCACGCTCAACTGGGGTGTCTACTCCGACTTCCTCACCTTCAGGGGCGGTCTGAACCCCATCACGGGGTCCATGTGGATGACGGACATTGCCCACCACCATCTGGCGATCGCCGTCATGTTCCTGGTTGCCGGTCACATGTACCGCACCAACTGGGGCATTGGCCACAGCATCAAGGAGATTTTGGACGGTCACAAGGGTGATCCCCTGCTGTTCGGCGGCAAAGGCCACACCGGGCTGTACGAAGTTCTCACGAACTCCTGGCATGCCCAACTGTCCATCAACCTTGCCCTGGCTGGCTCCATCACCATCATCGTTGCGCAGCACATGTACGCCATGCCTGCGTATCCTTACATCGCGATTGATTACCCCACTCAGCTCTCGCTGTTCACCCACCACATGTGGATTGGCGGCTTCTTGGTGGTGGGTGCCGGTGCCCACGGTGCCATCTTCATGGTGCGGGACTATGACCCCGCCAAGAATGTGGACAATGTGTTGGACCGCACGCTCCGCGTTCGCGACGCCATCATTTCTCACCTGAATTGGGTCTGTATTTTCCTCGGCTTCCACAGCTTCGGTCTCTACATCCACAACGACACCATGCGTGCCTTGGGTCGTCCCCAGGACATGTTCTCCGACTCCGCGATTCAGCTACAGCCCATCTTTGCCCAGTGGATTCAAAGCCTCCACACGGCAGCACCGGGTACTACGGCTCCCAATACGGTAGACGTGGTTAGCCATGCCTTCGGTGGCGGCGTCGTTGCGGTCGGTGGCAAGGTCGCCATGATGCCCATTGCCCTCGGCACTGCGGACTTCATGGTTCACCACATCCATGCCTTCACGATCCACGTGACGGTGCTGATTCTGCTCAAGGGCGTGCTCTACGCTCGTAGCTCCCGGCTTGTGCCCGACAAGGCCAATCTCGGTTTCCGATTCCCTTGCGACGGCCCCGGTCGTGGCGGCACCTGCCAGGTTTCGGGTTGGGACCATGTCTTCTTGGGTCTGTTCTGGATGTACAACTCCCTATCCATTGCGATTTTCCACTTCAGCTGGAAGATGCAGTCGGATGTCTGGGGGACGGTTAACGCAGATGGCAGCATTTCTCACATCGCCAACGGCAACTTTGCTCAAAGTGCGATCACGATTAATGGCTGGCTGCGGGACTTCCTCTGGGCCCAGGCTTCCCAAGTTATCACCAGCTACGGCAGCGCTCTGTCTGCCTATGGCTTGATCTTCTTGGGCGCTCACTTCGTTTGGGCATTCAGCCTGATGTTCCTGTTCAGCGGCCGTGGCTACTGGCAAGAACTGATTGAGTCCATCGTTTGGGCACACAACAAGCTGAAGGTTGCTCCGGCAATCCAGCCTCGCGCTCTGAGCATCACTCAGGGTCGGGCAGTGGGCGTCGCTCACTACCTGTTAGGGGGAATTGGCACCACCTGGGCCTTCTTCCTGGCGCGAATCATTGCAGTGAGTGGATGACGAGGGCTAACTAAAAAACCATGGCAACTAAATTCCCTAAATTTAGCCAGGACTTGGCCCAGGACCCGACAACTCGTCGGATCTGGTACGGGATCGCCACCGCCCACGATTTTGAAAGCCATGACGGCATGACGGAAGAGAATCTTTACCAAAAGATTTTTGCTTCCCACTTCGGTCACCTGGCAATCATTTTCCTCTGGACCTCCGGCAATCTCTTCCACGTCGCCTGGCAGGGCAACTTCGAGCAGTGGATCAAAGATCCGCTCAATGTCCGTCCCATCGCCCATGCGATTTGGGATCCCCACTTTGGTCAAGGCGCGATCGATGCCTTTACCCAAGCGGGCGCTTCTTCTCCAGTGAACATTGCCTATTCCGGCGTGTATCACTGGTGGTACACCATCGGCATGACCACCAATGCTGACCTGTACCAGGGCTCCATCTTCTTGATGGTCTTGGCCGCAGTCATGCTATTTGCCGGTTGGCTGCACCTTCAGCCCAAGTTCCGTCCGAGCTTGGCCTGGTTCAAGGATGCTGAGTCTCGCCTCAACCACCACCTAGCGGGTTTGTTTGGCGTCAGCTCCCTGGCCTGGACCGGCCACTTGGTCCACGTGGCGATTCCTGAATCGCGCGGTGTCCATGTGGGTTGGGACAACTTCCTTTCCGTCAAGCCCCACCCTGCAGGTCTAACCCCCTTCTTCACGGGTAACTGGGGTGTCTATGCTCAAAACCCTGATACGGCCAGCCATATGTTTGGCACGTCCCAAGGTGCGGGCGATGCGATTCTGACCTTCTTGGGTGGTTTCCATCCCCAGACTGAGTCGCTGTGGTTGACGGACATGGCTCATCACCATTTGGCGATCGCAGTGATCTTCATCGTCGCGGGCCACATGTACCGCACCAACTTTGGAATCGGTCACAGCATCAAAGAAATTCTCGATGGCCACACTCCCCCCGCTGGCGGTTTGGGTGCGGGCCACAAGGGTCTCTACGACACGCTGAACAACTCGCTGCACTTCCAGCTGGCCCTCGCCTTGGCTTCCCTCGGCGTGATCACCTCCCTGGTTGCCCAGCACATGTACTCGCTGCCGCCCTATGCCTTCATGGCACGGGACTACACCACCCAAGCAGCGCTGTACACCCACCACCAGTACATCGCCACCTTCATCATGGTTGGCGCGTTTGCCCACGGGGCAATCTTCCTGGTGCGGGACTATGACCCCGAAGCGAACAAGAACAACGTCCTTGACCGCGTTCTCCAGCACAAAGAAGCCATCATCTCTCACCTGAGCTGGGTTTCTCTATTCCTGGGCTTCCACACCCTGGGCCTCTACGTTCACAACGATGTGACCGTTGCCTTTGGTACTCCCGAGAAGCAAATCCTGATTGAGCCTGTGTTCGCACAGTTCGTTCAGGCGGCCTCTGGTAAGGCGCTGTACGCATTCGACGTGCTGCTGTCCAACCCCGATGGCATTGCCACCAGTGCTGCGAGTGGCATCTATCTAACCAACTGGTTGGATGCGATCAACTCCGGCACCAACTCCCTCTTCCTGTCCATCGGCCCTGGTGACTTCTTGGTCCACCATGCGATCGCCCTGGGTCTGCACACCACCACCTTGATCTTGGTCAAAGGTGCGTTGGATGCTCGCGGCTCCAAGCTGATGCCCGACAAGAAGGACTTTGGCTACAGCTTCCCCTGTGACGGCCCTGGCCGTGGCGGTACCTGCGACATCTCTGCCTGGGATGCCTTCTACCTCTCGCTCTTCTGGGCGCTGAACACCGTAGCTTGGGTCACCTTCTACTGGCACTGGAAGCATCTGGCACTGTGGCAAGGCAATGTGGCTCAGTTTAATGAGTCCTCCACCTACCTCATGGGCTGGCTGCGGGATTACCTCTGGCTGAACTCTTCCCAGCTAATCAACGGCTACAACCCCTACGGCACGAACAACCTGTCAGTTTGGGCCTGGATGTTCCTCTTCGGACACCTGGTCTGGGCGACTGGCTTCATGTTCTTGATCTCCTGGCGGGGTTACTGGCAAGAGTTGATCGAAACGATTGTTTGGGCCCACGAGCGGACCCCTCTCGCCAACTTGATTGGCTGGAAGGATAAGCCCGTTGCGCTCTCCATCGTTCAGGCTCGTGTGGTGGGCTTAGCTCACTTCTCGGTTGGATTCGTCTTAACCTACGCGGCCTTCTTGATTGCCTCGACTGCTGGTAAGTTTGGTTGACGGGATTTTCCTAAGCTGAATTCAGCTAAGGCTGTGAACTGACTAGAAGCCCCTGACCTTAAATGGTTGGGGGCTTTTGGTTTGTCCGATTGGCTCATCTGCCTATAATGGGGGACTTGCAGAAACTCGCCCTAAGGGTATCCGTGCCATGACGTTTACGCCGATTAGACCCACGCCGAATTCCAATCCTGGCCCCGCGGAGCAGCAGGCTCACTCCCAGGCTCAATCGATTGAAGCGGCGATCGCCAGTTTAGGCGCAAGACCCGATGCTCTGGGACGATTTGGCCAGTTTGGCGGCAAGTATGTGCCAGAAACCTTGATGCCCGCCCTGGCGGAATTGGAGCAGGCTTTCCAACGCTATTTCCAGGACGAAGACTTTCAGGCAGAATTTCAGGGCCTACTGCGGGATTATGTAGGTCGCCCGAATCCCCTCTATTTTGCTGAGCGGCTGACCCAGCATTACGCCCGGCCCGATGGCAGCGGCCCCCAGATTTATCTCAAGCGGGAAGACCTTAACCATACGGGTGCCCACAAAATCAATAACGCTCTGGGCCAGGTGTTGCTGGCTAAGCGCATGAAGAAGCAGCGCGTCATTGCCGAGACCGGAGCCGGTCAGCATGGCGTGGCAACGGCGACGGTTTGTGCCCGCTTTGGCTTGGACTGCGTGATTTACATGGGCGTGGAGGACATGGAGCGCCAGGCGCTGAATGTCTTTCGGATGCGACTGATGGGAGCTGAGGTGCGCGGTGTGACTGCCGGTAGCGGCACGCTTAAGGATGCCACTTCCGAGGCGATTCGTGACTGGGTGACGAATGTGGAGAGCACCCATTACATTCTAGGATCGGTGGCGGGGCCGCATCCCTATCCCATGATTGTGCGGGAGTTCCATTCCATGATTGGTCAGGAGGCTCGCCGCCAGTGCTTAGAGAAGTGGGGTGGCTTGCCCGATATTCTTTTGGCCTGTGTGGGCGGCGGCTCCAATGCCATGGGACTGTTCAATGAATTTATCAATGAGCCCAGTATTCGCATCATTGGCGTGGAAGCGGCGGGCCAGGGCGTCAACACTGACAAACATGCGGCGACCCTGACCAAGGGCCGGGTGGGGGTGCTCCATGGGGCGATGAGCTATTTGCTTCAGGATGAGGATGGCCAGGTGACGGAGGCCCATTCTGTGAGTGCGGGGCTGGATTATCCCGGTGTGGGGCCGGAGCATAGCTACTTGATGGAGCAGGGCCGAGCGGAGTATTACAGCGTGACGGATGGGGAGGCGCTGGAGTCGTTTAAGCAGGTGTCTCGGCTGGAGGGGATTATTCCGGCGCTGGAGACGTCCCATGCGTTTGCCTATTTGGAAAAACTCTGTCCCACCCTAGAAGGGAGCCCCCGCCTGGTGCTGAACTGCTCCGGTCGCGGCGACAAGGACGTGCAGGCAGCGGCCAAGCGAATCACGTTTGATTAATCCACGTTTGATTAATGAATGAGTGGGCCTAGGCTGGTGGTGAAATCGCCATGGGTAATAGGTGGGTTGTCCACTGCCTAATTACTCTGACATTGAACGCCGAGAACATTAGACCTCTCACATGAATCAAGCCCCTCACCCCAAACCCCTCTCCCAGAGCGGGAGAGGGGCTTTGAAGTTTTGCTCTGATCTATTGTAAGCGCCGAGACCTTGATTGAGCCCTAGCAGCGCCCTAGGGCTTAAGGTTCTCCGCTCCTTCAATCACCTCGACCGAATCGATCACATCGCCTTGCTCGATGCCATCCACCACATCCATGCCATCGGTCACCTGACCGAAGACGGCATAGTCACCATCCAGGAAATTGACGTTATCTAGGGTGATGTAGAACTGGGCGGAAGCCGTGTCGGGGAAACGCGATCGCGCCATTGCCACCGCCCCCCGCTTATGCTGCAACACCGGCGGTTCGGTGATGCCACTGGCCACAAAGGGCTGGCCATAAATGGGCAGATCCGCACCCTGGGGCAAAATCTCCAACGGGATGTAGCGCGGTTCGCCAGACTCATCCACATAGCTGCCCATGCCCAAACTTTCCAAGGGGACATTGGGATCCTTGCCCTGGGGATCGCCGCCCTGAACCACGAAGGGCTGGGGGTCACGGACAACGCGATGGAAAACCGTGCCGTCGTAAACGCCCTTCTGGGCCAGATCGACAAAGTTGCCCGCCGTAATCGGAGCCTTCTCCCCATCCAGCTCCATCGTGATCGGAGCGCCATTCACCGTCACGATCACCGTCGCCTTGCCCTCTAGGCGCGGCAAATTTGGAAAGGCCACCGCCGGATCAATCGGCGCAGGCTGCCCTGCTGCCTCCGGGCTCCCCGCAGCAGCCTGCTCACCGGCAGCGGCTGAAGCCCCTGAAGCCGCAGGTGGCGAACCAGCAGCAGCCGATTCCGCGCCCGGTGCCGGTACATCCCCACCACCATTACAGGCTCCCAGCACTAAGGCCAGGACAGCACAGCCCGCCCACAGGCGACGATGGAAGACCAGGCGCTGGGGAAAAACGGGGCCTGGCTTGGCTAACATGATGGCGTTGCCTTGCCCTGCCCGTGGCAGGGCCGCTGCCTGTACCAGGGCCGCTGAATCGACTTTCCCAGGGCGACTCTCCATGCATTTCCTCCAAATCGGTGCAAAACCCTCCAATCATGCCACAGGCAATCTGATTTGGGGCTTTGGACGTAGGAGGAGTCGGACCAGTCTAGCGGTTCCAGCGGTGACAACAATGCCCTGGAAGGGATGCACCAGGAAGACATGCTCGGCTAGGGGACTTCCAAGGAATAAAGCATCCAAATTGGGGGGATGGGGAATCAGTGTTGTTTGACCGTAAGGGCGTTCCGCTGAACGCCCTGCCAAGCCCAAAGCTCGACCTGGATGATTCAATCTCTGGAAGTCCCTAAGCGTTAAATCATCCAGGCGTTGGGTCATTCAGGGGCCTGGGCCTGCGACAGGCCCAGGCTGCCATAGGCCAACAATGCGACGAACAAAATACAGCCCGTGATGTATTTGATGGGGTCTGGAATAAACCGGCTGGGCGAAAAGAATGCCTCAATTACCCCAGCCAAAACCAGCATCGGAATCACGGCAAAGGTGAGCTTGGCCGCCTGCAAGCCATAGTGCTTGAGGGCATCCGTCCGACTGTATTGACCCGGAAACAGCAGGGCGCGGCCAATCAGCAGTCCTGCGGCCCCGGCCACAAAAATAGCAGGCAGCTCCAGGGAGCCGTGGGGTAAGACAAAGGCCCAGAAGGGATAGGCCAGGTTGTTTTGGCCCACCAGGGTCGCCGCCGCGCCAATCAGCAGACCATTGAAGAACAAAATGTAAACCGTGCCCAGGCCGCCCAGCATTCCCCCCGCCGTGGTGCGAAAGGCGACGGAGGTATTGTTGATCATCAAGCCCACAGCATCGGTCGGGTCAGTGCCGCTGAGAATCGAGCCCATCCACAGTTCACCGTCATCGCGCACCTTGCGGATCAGGCTTTCGGGCAGCATCAGGCTGACAAAATTGGGGTCGCCCCAGGCCAGCCACCAGCCAATTAAGCCGCCAATGATAAAAATTCCTGTGGCGCTGGCCCAATAGGGCCAGGTCTCGCGCATGATACGGGGGAGTTCCTGGCCATAGAAGTCGAATAGCGCCTGCCAGTTTTGATGGCGGGGCTTTTGATAGATCTGGCTGTAGGCTCGCAGGGTGAGCTGTTGGAGCTGGCGGCTGAGGCCTTGGCCTAGGTCGCGGCTCTGGGCGCGGGCTAGATCGGCGGAAACGGATCGGTAGAGGCTGGTGAGCTGTTTGACCTGCTGGGGCTCCAGGGCCTTGAGCCCTTGCTTTTCGGCCTGGCTCAAAAGCTGGTCGAGTAATTTCCAACTGGGTTCCCGTCGGGCAATCCAGCGCTTGACGTTCATAGGCGGTGCTGGGCGATCGCCCCAAC
This sequence comes from Synechococcales cyanobacterium RM1_1_8, assembly GCA_012032745.1. Classification (GTDB taxonomy): domain Bacteria; phylum Cyanobacteriota; class Cyanobacteriia; order PCC-9006; family JAAUQQ01; genus JAAUQQ01. The sequence goes on along the minus strand of JAAUQQ010000006.1, from coordinate 22,455 downwards.
CTAGCAAGCTTCTAACCTATCAGGCTTTCAGCCTCGCGGACGCTCATCTCTGGGATCGATATTGCCCTCGGGGAGGACTGTATCGAGGACTGTATCGGGCGATCGCCTCAGCTCACGTTCCCCAGGCCATCCCCTTGCCAAAATTCTAATTTTTAAGCCGCTATGACATCTCGCGCTTCCCTTCTTGGCCCGCTCAACATCGGCAACGTCGTCACGACGGGCTTGAGCCTGTTCAAGTCTAACTTTGGAACCTATCTGAAGCTGGCGGGGCTCTCCTACCTCTGGGTTCTGGTGCCAGTCTATGGCTGGGCAAAGTTTTGCATGTACCACGGCCTGATTGGCCGCATGGCCTTTGGACAGCTGATCAACCGACCCGAGACGGCTTCGCAAGCCCGCGCTGCCATTCAGGATCGGCTGTGGAGTTTTTTGGCAGCGTCCATCCTGGTGGGCTTGGTGACCAGTAGTGTTTACATCGGCTTCTTGATTGTGCTGGTGATTGGGGGCGTGATTGTCGGGCTCTTGGTGGCATCGCTGGGGGCTGGTGGGTTGGGGACGGGGGGGGCGATCGCCGCCATCCTTCTGGGCACCCTAGCGCTAATTGCCTTGGTTTTGAGCTTGACCTGGATTACGGGGCGGCTGTTTGTCACCGAAATGCCCATTGCCGTGGAGTCCCATCGCATTGAACCGACCGTCGCCCTGGGCAATAGCTGGAAGCTGACCCAAGCGGCGGCGTTTCGAGTGATGACGATTGTGTTTATCGCAGCGCTGGTCACCTTTCCCCTGTCGCTGTTGGTCAATTTGGGGGTTCAATTGCCAGCGGTGATTTTTCCAGAGAACCCGACGTTGGCCAATGGAATCATGGCGGGTTCCTATGTCCTGAGCATTTTTCTGGGCATTGTCACGGTGCCCTTTTGGCAATGTATCAAGGCCGTCACTTACTATGATCTGCGATCGCGGCGGGAAGGATTAGACATCCAACTGCGCGACAGCTCCAGCCCCGGCTAGCCTCCCCCGCACCGGTCCATCTCCGGTCCTGGCAACTCTCCCCCCGGCCCCTTCCCCAGCCTTCACCATGCAGTTTTTCAAACAGGTCAAGCAGCAAACTCCAGAAAGCGTGGAGCTGGAATTTACCCTGGCGGGCATTGGCAGCCGCGCCTATGCCCTGTCGGTGGACTACCTGCTGATCGGCCTGGCCATGACGGCCGTGCTCGTCGCTTCGACCCTGCTGGCGGCCCAGCTCATTGAGCTGGTCGAGGCCCTGGGCGGGCTGGGCAATGTGGAACTGTGGCTAGTGGCCCTGGCCCTGATCACCCTGTTTGTGATTTACGTCGGCTACTTTGCCCTGCTAGAGGCCAACGGCCAAGGCCAAACGCCGGGCAAGCGCCTGGCCAAAATTCGGGTGATTCGCGATGACGGTCGCCCCGTGGGGATTTTTCAAACGACGCTGCGATCGCTGCTGCGGCCCCTGGATGAGTTTTTATTTTTGGGCTTTTTATTCATCGTGTTTTTCAATGCCCAGGAAAAGCGGCTGGGAGACTTGGTAGCCGGAACGCTGGTGATTCAGGCGGAGGAAGCCACGGCCAAGGGAGCAGTGGGCATTTCGGATGGGGGTAAAACCGCCGCCAAGGCGCTGGTCGATGGCACAGATTTGTCGCCGCTGTTGCCCGATGACTTTGCGGCGATTCGGCAATATTTGGAGCGGCGATCGCAACTTCTTCCCCAGGCCCGCCAATCCCTTGCCCTACGCCTAGCCCAGGAAGTCCAGGCGATTCTCCAACTGGACAAACTGCCCTTTGACATGACGCCGGATGTGTTTTTAGAAGGCATCTATCTTGGCTACCAAACCGACCCAGACCACCTGGAACGCTAGGAAAAAAACAGAAAATCCCCCTATCAAGAATCCTGGGGGCAACCCACGCAACCCACGGCCCATCAGCCCCGCTTTTGCACGGGTGCCTATTGCTCCACTAGCCAATCCACCATTTCGGGGTTCAGTTCCTCAATATTGGCAATCACCAGATCAGCACCGGCAGCTTTCAGCACCGCAATATAGGCTTCCGCCCTGGCTTCGCTCTCCTGGACATGGGGCGGCAGCACGCCCACGCCATACCAGCGCCCCTGGGGCTGCTGGGCCCTGGCCTTGAGGATCATGTGCATATCGGCGACGGTATCTCCGGCATAGACCACCGGCACCCCCGTTGCGCCCTGGGCCAGCGTTTCGCTGACCTGAAACAGTCCGTTGGGAGCTGGCTTCTCCGGCGCTTCATCCATGGCCACCAGCAGCGGCTGCACGAGGCCCAGGCGCTGCTCCAAAACGAAGCTGGCTGAAACCCGCGTCGCGCCGCTAAAAAACCCCAGGCCAGATCGGCATCGCTCAGGTTTTGCAGGTATTGCCGTCCCATCAGCAGGGGCTCATCTTGGATATAGCCCGTGAAGGGCGCAGAGACTGGCCCCCGATATCGGTTCTGGAAAAATTCGACGATCGCATCATACTTCAGCCCCAATTCACGCTGCCCCCCCTGGCCCTGGGCTTCAAAGTAGCGTTCGACCATTTCCTGGGAGAGTTTCCAGTCATTGTTCCAAACCCCCTCAGCCTTAATTTGGTCGATATCTTGGGAGCTGGGGCGATAGGCTCCCTGGGTGTAGTGCTCCACCGTGTCCATCAACGCCCGCCGGTAGGAGCCGCCCACATCGCGCACGACACCATCGATATCGAACACCACCACTGCCTTGGGCATATCGCTGTTCCTTGAATCTGTCTGTCCTGAAGCCTACAGAATTGGGGCGATCGCCCACAAATCTTGTAGCAACTCCCCCTTCTAATTTAAGATTAGAGGCTGTAGCGTTGTCCAACTTGAAAGCTAGGCTCGCCTAGTTACCGGAGGTTTGATTGTCCCGTTTCATCCTAAAAGTTTTATGGCTAGATGAGAGCGTTGCTCTCGCTGTCGATCAGGTGGTGGGTAAAGGCACCAGCCCGCTGACGGCCTACTTCTTTTGGCCCCGTAACGATGCCTGGGAACAGCTCAAAGCTGAAATGGAAGCCAAGCATTGGATTTCTGAAGTTGAGCGCGTCGAGCTGCTCAACAAAGCCACGGAAGTGATCAACTACTGGCAGGAAGAGGGCCGCAAGAAGCCCATGTCCAAGGCCCAGGAGAAGTTCGAAGATGTCGTGTTCACCGGTAGCGCCTGATTGGAGCGAGCGGGGTCGGAGTAAAATCCTGCCTTGGGATGCTTCCTGACAAACGCCCCCGCCCTGGGTTTCAGGGCGGGGGCGTTGCGATCGCTGGCAGCTAAGTCGAGCTAGTACAGCGAGGCGTAAGTTTCTGTACTAGCCGAAGCCGACCTCATCCCCCAACCCCTTATCCCCCAAAAAACACAACAGCCTGGAGAAGGGGAGTCGGATCGGAGTCCCTCTCCCCTTGTGGGAGAGGGATTAGGGTGAGGGGGGCAAAGCCTTACGCCCCAGGCTACTAGGCTGGGCAGCCAGGGCTAGACCTTGCCGCCGGAGGCCTGGAGGCGAGCCCGCGCTTTTTTGAAGGCGTTGGTGGCCTGCATTTTTTCCTGGCGATCGTCGGAGACGTTTTGCAGGACCGTTTCCGCAGCGCTGTAGGCTGTCTTGGCCGCTGCACTGTCAATGTCGCTGCCGCGCTCGGCACCGTTGACCAGCACGGTGACTTCATTGGCATCGACCTCAGCGAAGCCGCCCATGACGGCGATCGCATTCCAATCTTTCCCGACCCGCACCCGCATGACGCCCGTATCGAGGGCGGACAACAGCGGCGCATGGCCGGACAAAATGCCGAGCTGGCCCGTGGTGCTGGGCAAAATCACTTCTTCCGCTTCTGCATCCCAGACGGTCTTGTCCGGGGCAATCACGCGAACTGTTAATGCCATAGTTTTTCGCTTCCTCTATTCTTTTCTGTGGTTTCAGACCTGGCTGGGGTTTCAGCTCTGGTTAAAGTTTCAGAGCCAGGCCCTCAAAATTGAAGGGCGCACAATCGCTGTGCGCCCTTACCCAAAACCGATGACGCTGGCTAGACGCTAGCTAGACGTGAACGGGATTTTCTCCTAGCCCTCGCCTTTGAGCTTCTCGGCCTTGGCATAGACATCGTCAATGTTGCCCACCAGGTAGAACGCCCCTTCGGGGATGTCATCCATGGAGCCGGACATGATCTTCTGGAAGCCGCTGATGGTGTCCGCCAGCTTCACATATTTACCGGACAGGCCGGTGAAGATCTCCGCCACAAAGAACGGCTGGGAGAGGAACTTCTCGATCTTGCGGGCGCGGGCCACGGTGCGGCGATCGTCTTCGGACAGCTCATCCAGGCCCAGAATTGCAATGATGTCTTGCAGTTCTTTGTAGCGCTGGAGGGTGGACTGAACCTTACGGGCCGTGTCGTAATGCTCTTTGCCGACGATGTCCGGCTGAAGCATGGTCGAGGTGGAGTCCAGGGGATCCACAGCGGGGTAGATGCCCTTGGAGGCCAGGCCACGGGACAGCACGGTGGTGGCATCCAGGTGGGCAAAGGTGGTAGCAGGAGCCGGGTCAGTCAAGTCATCCGCAGGGACGTAGACAGCTTGAATCGAGGTAATCGAACCTTCCTTGGTGGAGGTAATGCGCTCTTGCAGCGCACCCACATCCGTGGCCAAGGTGGGCTGATAACCCACAGCAGAAGGCATCCGGCCCAGCAGGGCAGAGACTTCAGAACCGGCCTGGACAAAGCGGAAGATGTTATCGACGAACAGGAGCACGTCCTGCTTGTTGATGTCACGGAAGTACTCAGCCATGGTCAAGGCAGAGAGGCCCACGCGCATCCGCGCCCCAGGCGGCTCGTTCATTTGACCGTAGACCAGGGCCACCTTGGACTTGCTGATGTCCTCGCTGTTGATGACGCCAGACTCTTTGAATTCTTCGTAGAGGTCGTTGCCTTCACGGGTGCGCTCGCCCACGCCTGCAAATACGGAGACGCCGCCATGCTCTTTGGCGATGTTGTTGATCAGCTCTTGGATCAGCACGGTCTTGCCCACACCCGCGCCGCCGAACAGGCCGATCTTGCCGCCCTGACGGTAGGGAGCCAGCAGGTCAATCACCTTAATGCCGGTCTCGAACACGGAGGGCTTGGTCTCCAGCTCGGTCAGCTTGGGAGCGGGGCGGTGGATGGGAGAGGTCTCCTCGTTGCCCACGGGGCCCAGCTCATCGATCGGGTCGCCCAAAACGTTAAAGATGCGGCCCAGGGTGGTGGGGCCAACGGGCACGCTGATGGCCTTGCCAGTATCCACGGCTTCCATGCCGCGCACCAAACCATCGGTGGTGCTCATGGAGACAGCGCGGACCTGCTTATCGCCCAGCAACTGCTGCACTTCACAGGTGACGGACATCTCATCGCCAACGGCATTTTTGCCCGTGACGATCAGTGCGTTATAAATTTTGGGCAGGGCTCCGGAGGGGAACTCAACGTCCAACACAGGTCCGATGACCTGTTTCACATATCCAACTGATTTATCTGTCGTGGTGACCATCTTGCGCCTATCTGGGGTGATCAGCTCGCTGCGCGCATCGGGGCCGCGCTATATTGCTCTTGCCTAGTCGCTTTTGGCACCGTGGTGTCTAGCACCGTCATGGCTAGAACCTAGAACAAGGTTTCTAAGGAACGGTATCTAAAACGAGCCCATGCCTGGGGCGCTATGACTTGCAAATACCCTAGGGAACTAGAGCGTTTGCCTATAGGTAAAATTGCCACCTAACAGATTATCACTGAAGGTTAAGCAAACCTAGAAAACTTCAGCGATCGCCCCCAGGCCCTCCCCAGCCCCCAGTTCCGCCTGGAGTGGCGGCGATCGCAAACCCAGTCTCGCCCCAGGCTGCTGTCCAGCGGAAATTCCGCCCCAGCGGGGGGCTCAGGCCTCCAGGCGGGCGCTGCCCCATTCTTGGCCATTGGGTTCATACAGTTCGACTTCAATCGCATCGAGCTGCACCGTGGGATTTTGCTGCACAAAGCGCTGGGCCAGGATGTCACCAAAGACACTGAAAAAATAAGCTGCCAGGGTTTCACAGGTGGGAGTAGCTCGGGCTTCCGGGCTCAGCCTGGGGTTGTCGTTGAGGTGGCTGTTGGCGAGGGGCTTGAGGGCTTGGGAAAATTGCTCCCGCACGGTGACCATGTTCAAGACCATGCCGCCAACGGGCTCCCCCGCCATGACGGCCTGGACGCGCCAGAGGTGGTTGTGGGGGGCTTCCCGGATGGCGAGGGCATGGGAGGCGATGAACTCGAAGTTGAGGATCAGTTTGGTTTTCATGGATGCGGGGCCATAGATGCGGGGCCATAGATGCGGGGCCATAGATGCGGGGCAGCTAGCTCTGACTTATCCCGCCAGGATGCTGGGGTGACGGAATTGATAACCGGCAGCGCGCAGTTTTTGGTTGGAGACGCGGGCGTTGTAGGGGCGCAGGCTGGACTGACTGGGATCCCAGGAGATCGGGGCGAGCTGGTGGCGATCGCACACCCAGTCCAACAACACCTTGCTGTCGAGGGGCTGATCATTGACCAGGTTATAAATGCCCTGGAGAGGGTGCTCGAAGGCGAAGGCGATCGCCCCCACAATGTCGTCCCGGTGGACCCAGTTGGAGGCATCGGAACCATCGCCGGGGCGGGTTTTGCCCGCTGCAAAGGCAAAGATTTTTTCCAGCTCCCGACCGGGGCCATAGATGCCGCCGAGGCGGAAGATACAGACGCGGCGCTGGGGGGTGGCGAGGGCGAGCAGCCGGGCTTCGGTGGCGGCCAAGACCTGGGCGTTAGTGCTACTCGAAGGGTCGCTGGCGCTCAGGTCGATCCCAGGGCAAATATCAGCGGGGAGGGGACTGTCTTCGGTCACCCAAGCGCCCTGGCGATCGCCATAGACCGAGTAGCTGCTGGTGTAGACAATTTGCTCAATGCTGTCATTGTTTGCCAGGGCCTGGGTCAGGGCGATCGCCGTTTGCAGATAGGTGTCCGCATAGGGCGTCCCCCGCTTGGCTCCGACGCTGACCAAGAGCTGCCGGTGGCGGTGCAGTTGGGCGGCAAGCTGGGCGCTGTCGCTGCTGGGCAGGACCAGGGCTTGGTCGGCGATCGCCCCCAGTTCTCCTAGGCGTGCCGGGGTCGTTGTGGTCGCGGTGATGCCTCGGGCGGGCGTCAGGGTTCGGTAATGGCGGGCCAGGGCGGTGCCCACATAGCCACAGCCTAAAATCAGCAGGTCAGGGGTCATGAAGATTGCGCGAGGTCGCGGGGAATAGGGGCCAGCGGGTCAATCAAGCAGGTCAATCAAGCCGGTCAATCAAGCAGCAGGGCGGCGCGGAGGAGCGGGGCGGCCCGCCAGCAGTTTAGCGGCGATCGTCCCCGCCACAAATCCACTCAAATGTCCTTCCCAGGAAACGCCAGCCTGGCCGGGCAACACCCCCCAAAGCAAGCCGCCATAGACCAGGGCCACAGCAATGGAAAAAATAATCGAAGCGGGCTGGCGATCGAACCAGCCCCGCAGCAGCAGATAGCCGAGGTAGCCAAAGATTAAAATACTGGCTCCAATATGGACCGGGGGGCGCGATCGCAGCACCGGGTCAAACAGATTACCAATCAGCCAAGTGCCCAGGCCCCCCAGCAGCATCACCAGCCCCGTCACCCAGAGAAAATCGCGGGTGCGCCGCAACATCACCAGCCAGCCCAGGCTAAAAAACGGCACCGTATTGGCCATCAAGTGGGGAAAATTGCCATGGAGAAACGGCGCAAACAGGATCCCTCGCAAACCCACCCAATCGCGGGGGACGATGCCATAGCGATCGAGCTGGGCAGCCCACAGCCAATCCAAAATCTCAATCCCCCACATCAGCCCCAACAGAGCCAACAGAATCGAAAACTGAAGCGTTAGCTCCCCCCGAACATTACCCTTATCCTCATTTTTGCCATTGGCCATTTGCCGCCCCAAATTCGTTAGCACCAGTTCATCACTGGCAAGTTCATCACTGGCAAGTTCATCACTGGCCCTAGGGCAACGGATCCTGAGCAGGCACCCCCACCGGGCGGGGAAACAGATCCGGCGTACCAGCAATCTTGCGCAAATACAGACAATGACGCGTCCCTCGACTCAAGGGCGTCTCAAAGGCATCCACCTCCACCAGTTCCGCCCCCAACAGCTTGGCCGCTTCCTCCAAGGCCTCCGCTTCCTCCACCGTCCATTGCCCCCGATACAGCACCGCCGTACCGCCATATTTCACCATGGGCAAACAATATTCCGCACAGACCGTCACAGGCCCCACCGCTCGAATCAGGGCCAAATCGTAATGATTGCGGTGGCGCGCCTGTTGCCCCGCCGCCTCGGCCCGCTCCGTCACCGTCTCCACATTGGTCAAACCAAGCTGGGCCACAAGCTGCTGCAAAAAGACCATCTTCTTGCGGGTGGAATCCATCAGGGTCACCTGGGCTTGGGGTAGGGCGATCGCCGCCGGAATCCCCGGAAAGCCACCGCCGCTGCCAATGTCCACCACCGCAGCCCCCGCCACCGCAGCTCCCTGGCCCGGCTTGCCCAGGGCAGCACCATCCCGCAGCCAGGGCCGCAGCGCCCGCAGGGAATCCCAGAGGTGCTTCTCCCAAAAATCCTGCGGCTCCGTCAATCGGGTCAAATTGAGCTGGCGATTGCCCGCAACAATGCCGCCATAGAGCCTTTGGAGCTGCTGCTGTTGGGCCGGGCTGGGCTGCCAGCCCAGGGTCTGCTGCCAGAGGTCGCCCTGGCTGGGGAGCAGAGCTGCCTCGATCCACGCATCGCCTGAATCCTCTTCAGACTGGGGCAGGCCAGACTGGGGCAGGCCAGACTGGGGCAGGCCAGGGGGCGGAGATGCTAAGGATGGAGAATCCAAAGCTGGGGGTTGGGGTTCCAGAGGTTGAGGTTCCAAGATTAGGCCGGTTGAGACGCTGAGGGTAATTTAGACTGGGAGCGATCGCCCACGCCTCGATTTTCCCCCCCCAAGGCCACCTTTGGCATACTAGAAGCGAATCCTCCCACCGCTGCGCCCATGTTTGGAACGTTTCAACACAGTCACCTGCGCATCGAAGTCGAAGCCAGTGCCAACCAGCTCTCCCGCAGCCTCCTAGTTCCCGCCGTCTTCAGCCAATGGCTGGCCCCCCAACGGTTTTCCTCGCCCCTGCCCCAGCGGCTGGGCGAAGGCGATCGCTACCGCAGCTACCTCGGCCCCCTCACCATTGACCACCAGGTTCAAGTCGCCACTGATCAGCAGTTGAGGTTGATTTTGAGTGGGGCGATCGATGGCTTCCACGCCTGGCACTGGGGCGATGGCTGGATCCAATCCCGCATCGAGGGCATCTCCATCCTGCCCCTCGGCCTCGGCCACAGCCTCAGCCTGGCCCGCCTCCAGCAACACCTAAAAGCCTCCTAGAAAGCCTCCTAGAAAGCCTCCTAGCCGCCCTATCACAGCAGCCAGGGCGGCTCCCAATCACAGCAAATCATCCCGTCGCAGGCGCACCGATTCAGCGTGGGAATGCAGCCCCTCGGCGGTCGCCAGGGCATCGATCGCCCCCGACATCTTCGCCAGGGCTGCCGGAGAATAGTGAATGATGCTGGAATGCTTCATGAACGTCTCCACGCCCAGGGCCGAAGCATAGCGGGCCGCCCCCGAGGTGGGCAGGGTGTGGTTCGGCCCCGCCAGGTAGTCCCCCACGGCCTCTGGGGTAGAGTTGCCCAGGAAAATCGCTCCGGCATGGCGAATCTGCTCCAGCAGCGCCCAGGGATCGGCGATTTCTAGCTCCAGGTGCTCCGGCGCAAATTCGTTGGAGAGCTGGGCGGCTTCGGCCAGGTCTTTGACGAGGATGATCAGGCCATAGTTGACGATCGCCTTTTCAGCGATCGCCCGGCGGGGATGCCCTTCCAACTGCCGACTCACCTGCGCCACCACCGCCTGGGCCAGAGCCTCATCCGTCGTAATCAAAACCGAAGCCGCGCGGGTGTCATGCTCCGCCTGGGCCAGCAGGTCCGCCGCCACATGGGCCGGATTGGCTTGGTGATCCGCAATCACCAACACCTCCGATGGCCCCGCCAGGGAATCGATCCCCACCCGGCCATAGACCAGCTTTTTGGCCAGGGTGACATAGATATTGCCGGGGCCAGAAATGACATTGACTGCCGGAATCGTCTCCGTACCATAGGCCAGGGCCGCCACCGCCTGGGCACCCCCCACCCGATAAATCTCTTCAATGCCCGCCTCCTGGGCCGCCACCAACACCGCTGGGTTGACCCGCTTATCCCGCCCCGGCGGCGTCACCATCACCACCCGAGGCACCCCAGCCACCAAGGCTGGCACCGCATTCATCAACACCGTGCTGGGATAGCAGCCTTGCCCCCCGGCACATAGAGCCCCGCTGCATCCACAGGCGTATAGCGCTTGCCCAGCACCACATCATCCTCGCCAAACTGCACCCAGCTCTTGGGCTGGCGTTGTTCGTGGAATTGCTTGATGTTGCGGTGGGCCACCCGCACCGCATCGACAAAGGCCTTGGGCACCTGCTGGTAGGCACTCCATTCGGCAAAGTCCACCCGCAGCTCAGCCGCTTCCAGGGTGACCTGGTCAAATTCCTGGGCATAGTCCAGCAGGGCGGCATCTCCCCGGCGCTGCACCCCATGGATAATCTGCTGGACCGTGGCCTCAGCATTGGAAGAGGTGCTGTCGTGGGTGCGATCGCAGATGCGCTTGATCTCTGCCTGGGCTTCATCCCATCGGGAAACGATTCGCAGCATGGCGCTAAGGGTCAATCGAAAGGTGGAAGGTGGGGGGGTATTAGGGGCAGTCAGTGGCACATTGCTGGCGCAACTGCGGGAGATCGCGCAGCAGATCTAGCCATAAATTCCCGGACAACCCTGTGGCCTAAGGTCTGATGCCTACAAGCTTAGCGTGATTTTTCAGGGCGTGATTTTTCAGGGCGTGATTTTTCAGGGCGTGATTTTTCGATGGATGTTATTTTCATCCAGGAGCAAGCCATCACCCCAATCCAGCGACTTCCCCCAGAAATTGCATTTTTATTTCCGGAGCGCCTGAAGATTTACCCCGCCTATGTCATAATGGGGGACTGGTAGAGCGTCGAGCTTAGATAGATAACTGTGGCAAATATTAAATCTGCGGAAAAGCGCATCCAAATTGCGGAGCGAAATCGCCTGCGAAACAAGTCCTACAAGTCTGCCGTTAAAACCCTGACCAAAAGCTATCTAGCCGCTGTCGAGGCCTATGTTGCTGAGCCCAACGATGAATCGAAGCAGGCTGTAGCGGTCAAAATGTCCGCTGCTTACAGCAAGATCGACAAGGCTGTGAAGCGCGGCGTGTACCACAAAAACACGGGTGCCAACAAGAAATCTGGCATTGCCAAAACCTACAAGGCCAAGGTCGAACCCTACAACGGTTGAGCCAGGCGCAATCCCTGGTGGGGCTGCTCCCTCCCCGGCAGGGCTGGTTCCAGGGCCACCCGCCTCACCGGAGTCTTGTCAGAATCGCGGCAATATTCACCCCCTAGGTTCTACGGCTCCATCATCTGGCTCCCCAGGATTACCTTGGATCCATCCATCCCCTTGGTGTTGATTCGCTGGTGTTGGCTCAAGTTGGTATTGGCTCAACTGGTTCAATAGGTATTGACTGTGCAACCCGCTCCCCCACCGTTGGTTGACACCCATGTGCACATTGCCTTTGACCGCTTCCGGGAAGACCTGGAGGCGGTTGCGCTGCGTTGGCGTCAGGCCGGCGTGGTGCGGCTGGTTCACTCCTGCGTCGAGCCCGCCGAGTTTGAGGCCATGCGGGCCGTGGCCGATCGCTTTCCCGAGGTCAGCTTTGCCATTGGCCTCCACCCCCTGGATGTGGCCCAGTGGACCGCCGACAGCGCTGGCCAGATTCGCCAATTGGCCCAGGAAGATCGGCGCATTGTGGCGATCGGTGAGACCGGCTTAGATTTTTTCAAGTCCGACTCGGTGGAGCAACAGCACCAAGCCCTACAGGCCCAGCTCGCGATCGCCGCAGACCTCCACCTGCCGTGATCATCCACTGCCGGGATGCCGCCGCCGCCATGGCAGAAGCCTTGACCAGCTTCCAACAGTCTCGCCGGGCAGCAGGCCTAGCCCCCGTCACCGGGGTGATGCACTGCTGGGGCGGCACCCCCGAGGAAACGCAGTGGTTCCTAGACCAGGGATTTTTTATCAGCTTCAGCGGCACGGTCACGTTCAAGAAAGCTGAGCAGATTCAAGCCTCTGCTCGCATGGTGCCCGGCGATCGCTCTTGATCGAAACCGACTGCCCCTTCCTCGCCCCCGTCCCCCAGCGGGGCCAGCGCAACGAGCCCGCCTTCGTAGCCCATGTGGCCGCCCAGGTCGCCCAACTGCGCGGCATCCCCCTCCCAGAACTTGCCCACCAAACCACCCAAAATGCGTTTGAGCTCTTCAAGCTGCCCCCCCTGGAACCATCCTCCCCCTGAATCACCGTTAAATCACTTGAATTACCAGGCCGCTTCGGCCCGGCTTCGGCCCCAGCATCACCACCCACCCCACCCAAGACCGCACCCCATCGAGACCGTTGTGACTTGAAGACCAAAGTCAAGATTGACTTTACCTAGATCTTGAAGTAACGCCCACATTGCTGTAAAATTCGGGGTCGCCCCAGGCGTGACCCGTTCGAGGAGACGCATGACTGATCAGATCACCGTTGCCCCCGCTGCTTTTGTTCTACCAGATATGGTTGAAATCCAGCGAGCAAGTTTTCGCTGGTTCCTAGAGGAAGGACTGATCGAAGAGCTTGAGAGCTTCTCGCCGATCACAGACTACACCGGCAAGCTAGAGCTGCATTTCCTCGGCAAAGATTACAAGCTCAAGCGGCCCAAATACGATGTTGATGAGGCCAAGCGCCGAGATGGAACCTATGCGGTGCAGCTCTATGTGCCCACCCGACTGATCAACAAGGAAAACGGCGAAATCAAGGAGCAGGAGGTCTTCATCGGCGACCTGCCACTGATGACCGAGCGGGGCACCTTCATCATCAACGGTGCCGAGAGGGTGATCGTCAACCAGATTGTGCGCAGCCCTGGGGTCTACTACAAGTCCGAAACCGACAAGCATGGCCGCCGCACCTACAATGCCAGCCTGATCCCCAATCGAGGAGCCTGGCTCAAGTTTGAGACGGACAAGAACGACCTTGTCTGGGTGCGCATCGACAAAACCCGCAAGCTGTCGGCCCAGGTGTTGCTCAAGGCGATCGGTCTCAACGATAACGAAATCTTCGATGCCATGCGGCACCCGGAGTATTTCCAGAAAACCATTGAGAAAGAAGGCCAGTACAACGAAGAAGAGGCACTGCTGGAACTCTACCGCAAGCTGCGCCCCGGCGAGCCCCCCACAGTCTCTGGCGGCCTTCAGTTGCTGGAGTCCCGTTTCTTCGATCCCAAACGCTATGACCTGGGCCGCGTCGGTCGCTACAAAATCAACCGCAAACTGCGTCTGACCGTGCCCGACACCACGCGGGTTCTGACGCCCCAAGATATTCTGGCTTCGATCGACTACCTGGTGAATCTGGAATTCGACATTGGCAACATCGATGACATTGACCACCTGGGCAACCGCCGGGTTCGCTCCGTCGGCGAACTGCTACAAAACCAGGTGCGCGTGGGCCTCAACCGCTTGGAGCGCATCATTCGGGAGCGCATGACGGTCTCCGACTCCGACTCCCTCACCCCCGCTTCCCTGGTCAACCCCAAGCCCCTGGTGGCAGCCATCAAGGAGTTCTTTGGCTCCTCCCAGCTCTCCCAGTTCATGGACCAGACGAACCCCCTGGCGGAGCTGACCCACAAGCGTCGCCTCAGTGCCCTGGGCCCCGGCGGTCTGACCCGCGAGCGGGCGGGCTTTGCGGTGCGAGACATTCACCCCTCCCACTATGGCCGCATCTGTCCGATTGAGACCCCGGAAGGCCCCAACGCGGGTCTGATTGGCTCCCTGGCGACCCACGCTCGGGTCAACGCCTACGGCTTCATTGAGACCCCCTTCCGCAAGGTGGAAAACGGCCGGGTTCGCCTGGACCTGCCCTCGGTCTACATGACGGCAGATGAGGAGGACGACCTGCGCGTCGCCCCCGGCGACATCACCACCGATGCCGAAGGCTACATCCAGGGCGAGACCATTCCGGTGCGCTACCGCCAGGATTTCACCACCACCTCCCCAACCCAGGTGGACTTTGTGGCGGTTTCGCCGGTGCAGATCATTTCGGTGGCCACGTCGCTGATTCCCTTCCTGGAGCACGACGATGCCAACCGTGCCCTGATGGGCTCCAACATGCAGCGCCAGGCGGTGCCCCTACTGCGCCCCGAGCGTCCGCTGGTCGGCACCGGCCTGGAGGCCCAAGCGGCCCGCGACTCCGGCATGGTGATTGTCAGCCGTACGCCGGGGCGGGTCACCCAGGTGGATGCCGATCGCATCGTCGTCATGAGCGATGAAGGCGAACAGATCGTCTATCCGCTGCAAAAGTACCAGCGCTCCAACCAGGACACCTGCCTCAACCAGCGTCCCCTGGCCTTTGAGGGGGATGAAGTGGAGGTGGGCCAGGTCTTGGCCGATGGCTCCGCCACCGAGGGCGGCGAGCTGGCCCTGGGCCAGAACGTTCTGGTCGCCTACATGCCCTGGGAAGGCTACAACTACGAAGATGCCATCCTGATCAGTGAGCGCCTGGTGCGCGAGGATGTCTACACCTCAATCCACATTGAGAAATTTGAGATTGAGGCGCGCCAAACCAAACTCGGTCCCGAAGAGATCACCCGAGAGATTCCCAACGTCGGCGAAGACTCCCTGCGCCAGCTCGATGAGGGCGGCGTTATCCGCGTCGGAGCCTGGGTGGATGCGGGAGACATCCTCGTGGGCAAGGTGACCCCCAAGGGGGAATCGGACCAGCCTCCGGAAGAAAAGCTGCTGCGGGCAATTTTCGGCGAGAAGGCCCGCGATGTGCGGGACAACTCCCTGCGGGTGCCCAACGGCGAGAAAGGCCGCGTGGTAGATGTGCGCGTCTTTACCCGCGAGCAGGGGGATGAGCTGCCCCCCGGTGCCAACATGGTGGTCCGGGTCTATGTGGCCCAGAAGCGCAAGATTCAAGTGGGCGACAAGATGGCCGGTCGCCATGGCAACAAGGGGATTATTTCCCGGATTCTGCCGGTGGCGGACATGCCCTATCTGCCCGATGGCACCCCCCTGGACATCGTGCTCAACCCCCTGGGTGTGCCTTCGCGTATGAACGTCGGCCAGGTGTTTGAATGTCTGCTGGGCTGGGCTGGGGACAAGCTCCACACCCGCTTTAAGCTGACGCCCTTCGATGAGATGCACGGTGAGGAAGCCTCTCGCCTGACGGTTCACGGCAAGCTGGAAGCCGCCCGCAAGCGGACGGGCAATGCCTGGGTGTTTGATGACAACAATCCTGGCAAGATCCAGATCTATGACGGGCGCAGCGGCGAGCCCTTTGACCAAGCGGTGACCGTGGGTCGGGCCTACATGCTCAAGCTGGTCCACATGGCCGATGACAAGATCCATGCCCGCTCCACTGGCCCCTACTCCCTGGTGACCCAGCAGCCCCTGGGCGGCAAGGCCCAGCAGGGCGGCCAGCGCTTTGGCGAGATGGAGGTTTGGGCCCTCGAAGCCTTCGGGGCTGCCTACACGCTCCAGGAGCTGTTGACGGTGAAGTCCGACGATATGCAGGGCCGCAATGAAGCCTTGAATGCGATCGTCAAGGGCAAGGCCATCCCCAAACCGGGCACACCGGAATCCTTCAAGGTGTTGATGCGCGAGCTGCAATCCCTCTGTTTGGACATTGCAGTCCACAAGCTGGACACCAGTTTGGATGGCACCGATCAGGACACCGAAGTGGATCTGATGGTGGATGTGAGCAACCGTCGGGCTCCATCACGGCCAACCTATGAATCGATCGCCCCCCGCGAGGAAATTCAGGAAGTTTAGTTTCCCTGGGTTCCTCGCCTGGGTTCTGCTCGTGCAGCAGCTACGGACGGGCCGTTGTCTCTGGAGGGGGAGGAGCGGGCAATGGCGATCGCCTTTTCCCTTCCCCAGCTCCAGGCTCGACCTGATTGCCGACTCTCTGGTAACCCACCTGACCCAGGCTCAACCCGACCCTGGATCGCCCCCATTTCAGTAAGCCCCCGAACGCTACCTCCAAAGGATCCCCGCCCAATGGCAAAGCTAGAACAACGGTTTGATTACGTCAAAATCGGCCTGGCCTCCCCCGAACGTATTCGCCAATGGGGGGAGCGAACCCAGCCCAATGGCGCAGTTGTAGGCGAAGTCACCAAGCCTGAAACCATCAACTACCGCACCCTTAAGCCGGAAATGGATGGCCTGTTTTGTGAGCGAATCTTTGGCCCCGCCAAGGATTGGGAATGTCA
The DNA here is from genome assembly GCA_012032745.1 of Synechococcales cyanobacterium RM1_1_8. GTDB lineage: Bacteria > Cyanobacteriota > Cyanobacteriia > PCC-9006 > JAAUQQ01 > JAAUQQ01. The sequence goes on along the minus strand of JAAUQQ010000006.1, from coordinate 6,020 downwards.
CTGTGGCAAGTACAAGCGCGTGCGCCACCGGGGCATCGTCTGCGAGCGCTGCGGCGTGGAAGTGACCGAATCCCGCGTGCGTCGCCACCGCATGGGCTACATCAAGCTGGCCGCCCCCGTGGCCCACGTCTGGTATCTCAAGGGCATTCCCAGCTACATCGCCATCATCCTCGACATGCCCCTGCGGGATGTGGAGCAAATTGTTTATTTCAACTCCTATGTGGTCTTGGATGCGGGCAATCACCCCGACTTGCAGCATAAGCAACTGCTGAACGAAGACCAGTGGATGGAGCTGGAAGAGCAGATCTACGCGGAAGACTCCACCTTAGAGAACATCGAAGTGGGCATCGGTGCCGAGGCACTCCAGCGGCTGCTCCAGGATCTGGACCTGGATGGGGAAGCGGAGCAACTGCGCGAGGGTATTGCCAACTCCAAGGGCCAGAAGCGGGCCAAGCTGATCAAGCGCCTGCGGGTGATCGACAACTTCATCGCCACGGGCTCCCGCCCGGACTGGATGGTGCTGCAATACATTCCGGTAATTCCGCCGGACCTGCGGCCCATGGTCCAGCTCGATGGGGGTCGCTTTGCCACCTCCGACTTGAACGACCTCTACCGCCGGGTGATCAACCGCAACAACCGCCTGGCCCGCCTCCAGGAAATCCTGGCTCCGGAAATCATTGTCCGCAACGAAAAGCGGATGCTCCAGGAAGCGGTCGATGCGCTGATCGACAACGGTCGCCGGGGCCGGACCGTGGTGGGGGCAAACAATCGCCCGCTCAAATCCCTCTCGGACATCATCGAAGGCAAACAGGGCCGCTTCCGCCAAAACCTCCTGGGTAAGCGGGTGGACTATTCCGGGCGTTCGGTGATCGTCGTCGGGCCAAACCTCAAAATTCACCAGTGCGGCCTGCCGAGGGAGATGGCGATCGAGCTGTTCCAGCCCTTCGTCATCCATCGCCTGATTCGTCAGGGCTTGGTCAACAACATCAAGGCGGCCAAGAAGCTGATCCAGCGCACGGACCCGGTGATCTGGGAGGTGCTGGAGGAGGTGATCGATGGCCACCCCGTCATGCTCAACCGAGCGCCGACGCTCCACCGCCTAGGCATTCAGGCCTTTGAGCCGATTTTGGTGCCCGGTCGCGCCATCCAGCTCCACCCCTTGGTCTGTCCTGCCTTCAACGCCGACTTTGATGGGGACCAAATGGCGGTCCATGTGCCGCTGTCCCTGGAGTCCCAATCCGAAGCGCGACTGTTGATGCTGGCTTCCAACAATGTACTCTCGCCCGCCACGGGCTCTCCGATTATCACCCCGAGCCAGGATATGGTTCTGGGCTGCTATTACCTCAGTGTTCACAACCCCTATCAGCAGAAAGGCGCGGGGCAGTATTACGCCTCCATGACCGATGCAATCATGGCCTACGAGCAGGGGCAAATTGACCTCCATGCCTATGTTTGGGTGCGCTTTGATGGCCCGGTGGATCAAGGAGGCGAAGCGGAGGGTGAGCCGGAGATCACGCGCAGTGAGGATGGTAGCGTGACCAAGCTCTATCCCCAGCGGCGGGTGCGGGAGGATGCGGAGGGCAATTTAATCTCCCAATATGTGTTGACCACGACGGGACGGGCCATCCTCAACAAGACGATTCACGATGTTTTGGTGAGTTGAGTGGTGGTGGGTTAAGCCTGGACTGGGCCTGGGCTGGTCCGAGGCAGGCGATCGCCAGCAGCATCCCCCCGAGGTGCGGACCGGCATCGCCAATGGGCATGAGTATTTAGACCTCGCGGATCAATCGCGCGATCGCAGTTAAGTGGGCAATTAGGCGGCAGAGACATGACAGAGCAAAACAAAGCAGAGAAGAAGCCCGTTGCGTTTTACAACGGCGTCATTGATAAGAAACAGCTCCGGAAGATGATCACCTCATCTTTCATCAATTACGGCACGGCCCGCACCGCCCAGGTGGCGGACGAACTCAAGGGGCTCGGCTTTAAGTTTGCCACCCGCGCGGGCGTCTCCATCAGCATCGACGACCTCAAGGTTCCGGCGGAAAAGCGGCAGATGCTCGAAGCCGCCGAAGAGGAAATTCGCACCACCGAGGCCCGCTACAGTCGCGGTGAGATCACGGAGGTGGAGCGTTTCCAAAAAGTGATTGACACCTGGAGCATCACCAGTGATGAACTCAAAAACGAGGTCGTCAAGAACTTCAAGCTCAACAACCCGCTCAACTCCGTCTACATGATGGCTTTCTCGGGAGCCCGAGGCAACATCTCCCAGGTGCGCCAGCTCGTGGGTATGCGCGGTCTGATGGCCAACCCCCAGGGGGAAATCATTGACTTGCCGATCAAGACCAACTTCCGCGAAGGCTTGACCGTAACGGAGTACATCATCTCCTCCTACGGTGCCCGCAAGGGCTTGGTGGATACGGCCCTGCGCACGGCGGATTCTGGCTATCTGACCCGGCGTTTGGTGGATGTCTCCCAGGATGTGATTGTGCGGGAGCTGGATTGTGGCACCACCCGCAGCGTCACGGTGCAGCCGATGAAGGATGGGGAGCGGGTGTTGATTCGCATTGGCGATCGCCTCCTCGGTCGGGTCTTGGCCGAAGATCTCACGCACCCCGAAACCGGCGAAATCATTGCCCGCCGCAACCAGGACATCGATGCAGACCTGGCGGAGCTGATCGATCGCTCCGGGGTCGAAGAGCTTAAGGCGCGATCGCCCCTCACCTGCGAAGCCGCCCGCTCCGTCTGCCGCCTCTGCTACGGCTGGAGCCTGGCCCACGCCAAAATGGTAGACATGGGCGAAGCCGTGGGCATCATCGCCGCCCAGTCCATCGGCGAGCCCGGCACCCAGCTCACCATGCGCACCTTCCACACCGGCGGCGTCTTTACCGGCGAAGTCGCCCGCCAGGAGCGGGCCCAGCTCGCCGCCAAGATCAGCTTTTCGAAAAAAGCCCGCGTTCGCCCCTTCCGCACCCGCCACGGCGAAGAGGTCTCCGTCGCCGAAGCCAACTTTGAAATCACGATCGGCTCCGGCAGCAAAAAGCAGGTGGTGCGCGTCGCCCAGGGCTCCACGGTGTTCGTCGCCGATGGGCAAGAGGTCAGCCTCAACCAAATGATCGCCGAGGTGCCCGTGGGGGGCCGGGGCAAAAAATCCACGGAAAAAGCCACCAAGGACGTCACCTCCGACCTGGCTGGGGAGGTGCGCTTCCAAGACATTGCCGCAGAAGAGAAGAAAGATCGCCAGGGCAACACCACCCGCATCGCCCAGCGGGGGGGCCTGATCTGGATCCTCGGCGGTGAAGTTTACAACCTCCCGCCGGGGGCCGAACCCGCCGTCACCAATGGCCAGGAAGTCAACGGCGAATCGATTTTGGCGGAAACGCGCCTGACCACGGAGTTTGGCGGCGTGGTGCGGCTGCCCGCCGCTGGCGAGGGCAATCGCGAAGTCGAAATCATCACCGCCTCCGTCACCCTCGACGATGCCCGCGTCCATGCTGAAGTGTCCTCCGGCAGTGAGCACTATGTCCTAGAAACCTCCGATGGCCAGCAGTTCAACCTCACCACCACCCCTGGCACCAAGGTGCTCAACAACCAAGTGGTGGCGGAACTCCAGAGCGATCAATATCGCACCCAAACCGGCGGCATTATCAAATATGCCGGGGTCGAAGTCGGCAAAAAGGGCAAGTCCAAACAGGGATTTGAAGTCATCCAGGGCGGCACGCTGCTGTGGATTCCCGAGGAAGCCCACGAGGTCAACAAGGACATCTCCCTCCTGATGGTGGAGAATGGCCAGTTTGTGGAAGCGGGCACCGAAGTGGTCAAAGATGTCTTCTGCAACAGCAGCGGCATCGTGGAAGTCACTCAGAAAAACGACATCCTGCGGGAGATCGTGGTCAAGCCCGGCGAGCTGCACATGTTGGAGGAGGAAAAGGCGCTCAAGCTCAGCGATGGCAGCCTGGCCAACCCCGGCGATGCCGTCACCAAAGAGGTCACCGCCACAGAAATGTGCTATGTCGAACTCGTAGAAATGCCGGAGGGTCCAGCGGTGCTGCTGCGCCCCGTGGTGGAGTACCAAGTCCCCACCGAGCCTCCTTTACCCAACCAGGTTGCCAAGGATGGCGATGGGCGCTCCGTCGGCCTCAAGGTGGTGCAGCGGATTCCCTTCAAGGATGGCGATCGCGTCCAGTCCGTTGAGGGGGTGGATCTGATGCGCACCCAGCTCGTGCTGTCCATGGAGGCCGGTTCGGCCCAGGTGGTGGCTGACATTGAGCTGTTGCCCGATGACCAAGATCCCGAGCTGCTGCGCCTCCAGATTGTTGTCTTGGAGTCCCTGGTGCTGCGTCGCGATATTTCAGCGGATGCGGTCCAGGGCAGCACCCGCACCCGCCTGCTGGTGAGCGATGGCGAGGTGATTCAGGCCGGGGCAGTGGTGGCTCGCACCGAGATTCTCTGCAAGGAGACCGGCACGATCATGGGCATCCAGCAGGGCGTTGAAGCCGTGCGACGGATCTTAATCGAGCGGCCTAGCGATCGCGTCACTGTCTCCACGGGCGGCGAAACCCCCACCGTCAAAGCGGGCGATCTGGTGGTCGAAGGCAGCGAAATCGCCCCAGGGCTGCGTATGGAAGGCTCCGGCCAGGTGCTCTCCGTCACCGGCAATGAAATCAACTTCCGCGTCGCCCGACCCTACCGCGTCTCCCCCGGCGCAGTGCTACAGGTCGATGATGCCAGCCTGGTCCAGCGGGGGGACAACCTCGTCCTGCTCGTATTTGAGCGGGCCAAGACCGGCGACATCATCCAGGGCCTGCCAAGGATTGAGGAGCTGCTCGAAGCCCGCAAGCCCAAGGAAGGCGCGGTGCTCTCCATTCGCCCCGGCGTAGCCCAACTGGTGAATGACGATGGCGACATTGTGGAGGTCAAGGTCGTGGAAGAAGATGGCACCGTCAGCGGCTATCCGATCAACCCCGGCCAGAGCGTCATCGTTGGCGATGGCCAGCAGGTTGGACCTGGGGAGCCCTTGACGGACGGTCTCTCTAGCCCCCACGAAATTCTGGACATTTTCTTCAAGCATTTCCGTGAACAGATGGATACCTACGAAGCGGCCATGGCCAGCCTTCAGAAGGTCCAGTCCTTCCTGGTCAACGAGGTGCAGGCGGTCTATCAATCCCAGGGCATTACGATCTCCGACAAGCACATCGAAGTCATCGTCAAGCAGATGACCTCGAAAGCGCGCATTGAGGATGGCGGCGACACGACGATGCTGCCCGGCGAGCTGGTGGAGCTGCGCCAGGTGGATCAAGTCAACCAAGCCATGGCGATTACGGGCGGTGCTCCGGCGGACTACACGCCGATGCTGCTCGGCATCACCAAGGCATCGCTGAATACGGACAGCTTTATCTCGGCGGCCTCCTTCCAGGAGACCACTCGGGTGCTGACCGAAGCGGCGATCCAGGGCAAGTCCGATTGGTTGCGCGGTCTGAAGGAGAACGTGATTATCGGTCGCCTGATTCCAGCGGGCACGGGCTTCAATGCCTATGAGGATTCCCTCACCAACGCCAACCCGGATATGGACTTCAACTATGAAGCGGCGGGGGTTTGGCCGATGATGGCTCCCTCAACGGCGGCATTTTGGACGACAAGGCGGCTCGGGTCTATGGTTTGGATGCCAGCGCAGACAGTCGCCCTCCCCTGACCTTTGATGCGCCCGCGCCCAGTTCGAGCGATCGCTCCAGCATCATCCTCGATGATGAGGAGCTGATTGACGACAACACCAGGGCCTAGGCCAGGGGGCGGGGCTAGGGCGATCTCGCCCTTCCTAGCCTGGTCAATCGACAGCGAGGAATTAACCGCTGGGGGGCGATCGCTCCCCGGCGGTTTACGCTGGAGGGGTGTCGAGTCGATCTAACGCAGGGTGGATGGGATGGGATGGGGCTAGCCAGCAATCAAGCCAGCAATCAAGAACCCGCGATCGCGGCCAGTGGGAAGCCGGGGGGAAAATGGGGGGTCGGGCTGAAACACCGCTG
>JAAUQQ010000331.1 GCA_012032745.1 Synechococcales cyanobacterium RM1_1_8 | reverse complement strand
AAAGCGCCACTGGCTACATCGGCGATGGCAATTCTAGAACCCCAGGGCGATCGCCTATAATCATCAGGGTTTTGGCTGGGCTGGGAGATTGACGGGCGATCGCCCCCAAGCCAGAGCCCCCCTAGCCATCTCTATCTCCAACCCCATCCTGATCCCGCCCCTGGCGCGATGGAACTGTAGCTAAGTCAGCCGCGTCCTCGAACGGAGACTCGCCCAAGGAGCGTCAAGCAGCCCCGCTGACCTTCCCTTCGAGCCGCAACGGCGTAAGTTTTCCCATAAGTTCCCTCCAGTTTTCTACCAAAGTTTTATGACTTCTCCTCAGCCCCAAGCCCCATCGTTGCTGCGCCTGCTGTCCATCCTGGGCCGTTTGCCTCGCCCCCTCGGCTGGCTGCTGCCCTTCGTGATTTTGATACTGGCAGCCCCGGCCCAAGCCCTAGAGCTGCGCGTGGCCGTCGAACAAAATGCCAGGGCCGTCCAGGTCGGCGCATCCACCACCGCCACGATCAAGGATGCCAACGGCAAAACCCTCGGTCGCCTCAAGGCTCAGATGGGCAACATGGCCCAGGTGAGCGGCGGCAAGGTGGATTTTGGCAACTGGGAAGGCCAGAAGCTTTGGGTGGAGCCCGAAGGGGATGGCTTGATCTGGATTGGCGATCGCTGGTATCGGGGCCGCGTGCTGCTGAGCCCCACGGGCCAGGGCCTAACCGCCGTCAACCATGTGGACCTAGAGGAATATCTCTACAGCGTCGTCGCCAGCGAAATGCCCACGAGCTGGCCCGCTGAAGCCCTCAAGGCCCAATCCGTGGCGGCGCGGACCTATGCCTTGAACAAACGCGATCGCAACAACCCCCTCTACGACCTGGGCGACACCACCAAATATCAGGTCTACAACGGCGCAGCCTACGAAACCGACTCCACCCGCAGCGCCGTAGAAAGCACCGCAGGCCAGGTCTTGACCTACAATGGCAGCCTGATCGAAGCCTTCTTCCACTCCTCCTCCGGCGGCCACACCGAAAACGTCGAAGATGTCTGGTCCAAGCCCCTGCCCTACCTGCGCGGCGTGCCCGACTTTGATCAAGATTCCCCCAGATATAGCTGGACCGAGAGCTTCAGCGCAGCCCAGCTCCAGCAAAAGCTCTCCAGCCAGGTGGACGGCCTATCCGGCCTGGGCTCGATTATTAGCCTCTTGCCCGAACAAGTCACTCCCCATGGCCGGATCAGAACCCTCAAGGTTGTGGGCCAAAACGGCAGCCTTGTGGTCAGGGGCAACGATGTGCGCACCGCCCTGGGCCTGCAAAGCACCCGCTTTGACATTCAATCATCCGGTTCGACCAAGTCCAGCGGCGGCGGCTTTGTCCTGCGGGGCTCCGGCTATGGTCACGGCATCGGCATGAGCCAGTACGGTGCAAGGGGCATGGCCCAACAGGGCCAGAGCTACCAAGCGATCCTGGCCCACTACTACCAAGGCGTTCTGCTCTCCCAGGTGCAATAGCGCTCAGCCGCTCCTGCCCCAGGTTGTTCAGTCAAGCCCCCAGGCCGCTAGAGCCAAAACCGCCGCTGCCCCGCTCCGAATCGTCCAGGCTCTCCACCGCTTCCACCTGGGCCTGGATCACGGGGCAGATCACCATTTGGGCGATGCGCATTCCTGGCTCGATTTCAAAGGCCGTCTGACCGTGGTTGATCAAGATGATTTTGATTTCGCCCCGGTAGCCTGCATCGACGGTGCCGGGGCTGTTGAGCACGGTGAGGCTGTGTTTGAGGGCGAGGCCGCTGCGGGGGCGGATTTGGGCTTCGGTGTTGGGGGGGAGGGCGATCGCAATCCCCGTTGCCACCAGGGCCGTCTGTCCTGGCTCAATGCGATCGCCTGCGAGGGCGTAGAGGTCCAGGCCCGCATCGCCGGGATGGGCATATTTGGGCAAGATGGCGGCGGGGTGGAGCTTTTGGATGGGTAATTGCATTGGGGGCGGCTTGAGTCAGGGGCAGGTTGGGTGAATGGCGGGCTCAGTGAAACGCGAATAATCCCGTGCCCCGCAGCAAATCTAAAAAAGCAAAGACTGCCGGGGGATGGAGCTGGTCCGCCAGCACGGCCACGCCAATGCGGCGGTTGAGGGGGACGGGGAGCGATCGCACCTCCACTTGCTCGGGGATCGGCAGCGCCGCCAGCTTGGGCAGCACCGCCGCCCCCAGCCCCTGGGCCACCATGCTGACAATGGTCGAATCCTCCTTGATTTCATAGGCCACCTTGAGGGATTTGCCCCAGCGGCTCCAATGCTCCTGCACCACCGTCGTGCATTCGGCATAGCTGTAAAGAATAAAGGCATAGCGTGACAGGGCTTCCCAGGTGAGCTGGGGGGGAATGGCCTGCTGGGTGGGCGGCAGCAGCACCACAAACTCATCGTCTGCAATTTCCCAGGTTTCAAACTCCGCCGAGCGGGGCAGGGGCACGAGGCCCAAATCGACCTTACCGGACTTGACCAGGGTTTCGATCGTATTGGGATCGGCCTCGGTGAGCTGAACTTCGATATTGGGATAGCGCTGGGAGAACTGGGCGATTTTGGCGGGCAGCAGGTGGGTAGCGGCGCTGCGAAAGGAAGCAATGCGCACCCGGCCGCCGTTAAGGCCCTTGGTGAGGTTGATTTCATTGACGATGCGCTGATCGAGCTGCAGGATTTCCCGCACGGGCTCCAGCAGGCGTTCGCCCACGGGGGTGAGCTGGGCACCAAAGCGGCCCCGGCTGAGTAGGGAGATGCCCCATTCCTTTTCGAGGGAGGCGATCGCCCGACTCACCGCTGACTGGGACACCTCCAGCTTCAAGGCCGCTTCTGAAAAGCTGCCCGCTTCGACAACGGCGATCAGGATTTTCAGCGCTGAGATATTCACATGGATTACGCGCTAGTGACGCGGGCGTAAGTTTTACCCCCCTCTCCCCAACCCCTCTCCCACAAGGGGAGAGGGGCTCCGATCCGGCTCCCCTTCTACCCCCAAAAACCAACAGCGGGGAGTAAGGGGCTGGGGGATGAGGGTGGCTCGAACTGGGCTAAGAACTTCCGCCCTGCTGTACTAGTGACGCGCCCTGGCGTGAACCGAGCCTGGGCAATTCAGTATAGGAACAAACCTCTGGCCTGCCCAGAAGTTCAGCCTGGACACCCATACGCTTTGCGCATAGATGTCCCTCGCCTTGGTTTTGGTATGCCGGAGCCATCACCGTTAGTTTAGGGAGCAAGTGCGAACCGATGACCTCCTATCTACCCTCTGGGCGAGTTCAGCCATGCGTCAATCCCAAGCCACCCTAACCCCAAAGCAAGCTGGCCGCCCGCCCGCTGCTCCCGTCTCCGCTGCGCCCATGCCCGCAGCCTTGCCCAAGGGCCAGGAGTTCGAGCTGGTCCCCTATGCAAAATTCCGCAATACGCCGGGGGTTAAGTTCTTTGACGTGACCATCGCCAACTCCAACGCCCGCGATCTGGTCATCCACGAAGGCCCGGCGGTCAGCCCCAACAATGCAAGCTGTGGGGCCTGGCAGTTCTATCTCCACTCCCACCAAGAGGACAATTTGCTGGCCCTGTCCGGGGGGCGCACGTTCCATCTGGTCAATTTTGCCTGGGATTACCCCTTCCATATGGTTCGCCTAGAGGCCGATGGCGATATCCTGCGCATTCCGCCGGGGACGTTCCACCGCTCGGTGTCCGATGCCCAGGGCTCGATTGTTTTGAACCAGGCGGTGCGGGATGCCGTGGCGACGGTGGAGAGTGAGTTCCGGGTGTACAACAGTGCTGACATTCCTCGGCTGCTGCGGGTGACCAGCCATTCTGCACCGCCGCCGATGATGCATGGGTTTGGGGCGATCGAGCTGCGGCGGGTGGCCTAGGCTTAGGGCTGGGCAGGCCGATCTGGGGACAGGTCAATGGGACGCCGTCGCGTGCGGGAGCAGGTTTGTTTTCGCGCCGCTAAATCTCTCGAATGATGCCATCGCCCTCGATGCGGAGCTGGCGGCCGCGCCAGTGGATGCGATCGCCAAATGCCCCCGCCAGCCAAATCCCAAAGCTCATAAAATCCCGCAGGGGCCACAGCCAAAACCAGCGGCTGAGCTTTGGCGCGCCCACCTGCTGGGCGGCCACCCAGGCTTGGAAATAGCGCACCACCACGGTCAGGAGGCAGAGGGCGATCGCCAGGGCCGAGCACCCCCACCGTCACCAGCAGCAGCGGCAGGATATAAACCAGACCAAAGCAGAAGATCTGACCGTAATAAATTGGCCCGCGATTAAACCGAATCGTCCTGGCCCAGCGCAGCTCCCGCCGCCAAACCTCGCCCAGGCTCTCCTGCCCCGTATCCGATTCCAAAACCAGGTGGGATAGCTCCACCCGATAGCCCGCCGCCGCCATGCGCTTGCCCAAGTTGTAGTCCGAGCCGATGCGGTTGAGGTGCAGGCCGCCCGCCGCTTCCAGGGCCTCCCGCCCCAGGGCCATGGTGACGCCGATCGCGAACTTAATCCCCCCATCCATCGCCCTGGCCACCAGGGCACTGGGAATAAAATCACAGCAGCGATTCAGCGAAGCCAGAGCCGCGCCGATGCTGTGGGGGTCGTGGGCCACATAGGCGCAGGTCACCAGACCCAGTTTTGGATCCACCAGGGGAGCCGTGACGGTCTGGATATAGTCTGGGGCGACGCAGATGTCGCTATCGGCGAAAATCAGCACATCATAGCGGCACTCCGGCACCAGATAGCTGAGGCTGCTGTCTTTGTGGTTTGCGCCGCGTGGTTCTAGGCCCGTGAACAGCTTGACGCGGTGGGGATAGGCATCGCGCAGGCGTTCGAGCACCGGGACCGAAGGATCGGCGGGGTCTACGACGCCAAAAACGACTTCGTAATCTTGCCAGTCCTGGTTGCAAAACGAAGACCAGTTCTCCCAGGCTCCGGCATCCAGGCCGCAGCAGGGCACAAGGATGGAGACGCCGGGGGAAAAGCCCTGGAGGCTGGCCTGACTGAACTGGGGTGGATTGCGGAAGAATGTCGTTGTGAAATAGGCGCAGGCTAGGTAGAAGGCGATCGCCCCCCCCATCAGCCCCGCCAACCCCCCCGCCAAGACCGCTATCAGCCCCAATCCATCCAGCACAGGCCCCACCCCCATCCAAAACAAGCGCCACATTCCCAGGCGACCTCACTCAGGATATGACCTTGCGCCGCCCTTCGGACTCCAGCCTGGCTTTTTGGGGATTGGGGTTTCACGAGCAACCAGCCCGCCCAAGGGCAGATGCCATAATGGACAACATAGGATAGGCGCTCTGTTCCCGCCTGCCCTGCGCTGTTCCCTGCCTGAAGCCCCGCCCGAAGCCCTGCCCGAAGCCCCCTGTGAATCCCCCTGTGAATCCCCCCGTGAATCCCCCGTCGAATGAACCTCCCAGTTTTCCCCCTCCCGCTCGAGCGCAACAAAGGCCCCATCCTCA
>JAAUQQ010000330.1 GCA_012032745.1 Synechococcales cyanobacterium RM1_1_8 | reverse complement strand
CCCCCTTCCGATGACCAAGATTGCTTTAGCAATGGCCTGAGCGAGCAAGACCTGATTTATATTCCCTCCCCCCCCGAGCTTGAGATGAGCAAAAATGTTGAGATGGGCAAACAGCCCGCCGCTTCAAAATCCACCAAACAGGCGGCTCCTGCCGAGCCCCAGGCTGCCTCCCCGATCGCCGATTCCCAGGCCAAGCAGCAAGCCGAGCAGCAGGCCGACATTCTCCTGGCCGCGACGGAAATCCTAGAACTGGCCAAGCTCAAAGTCGCCCTGGCCCAGGCCTACCGCGATGCCCAGCAGTATAAGGAGCTGGTGTTTAAGGTGATCGATACCGAAGGCGGCCACCTGAGTGAAGAAGAGTGCGAGGTGGTCTCCCACAAGAACTTTGCCAAAACCATCAAAGGCCTAGCGGAGGCGCGGGTCAAGGTCAGCAGTTGGGCCGAGACCTCCTCGGGCAACCATGGACTGATCTTGAATGAGCTGAGCTTTGTGGAAGAGGAGATCGTCACGGCCCTGGCCACGGCGAAGAGTAAGACGGGCAAGGGCGCGAAGGAAACAGCCCAGGAGACAGCCCAAGACGACGGAGAAGAGAAGGCAGCCTAGGGCAGCATCGCCAGAACACATCCGTAAGGGACTCCCACGTAATTAATCATCCAAACCCAGATGAAGCACCCCAGCCCCTTAGCGAGGGTGATCCGTCAGGGACGGCTTCCGTCCCTACGGTGGGCCAGAGAAACTAGCAGCGGGGGGCTAGCCCCCATGGCCGCCGGATTTGCCGCTTCTGGCTGCGGGCTTTACTTCTCAGGCAAAAGGACGATTTAAAGCTTGGAAGTCCCTAACTTGAAAAGCCAGAGTGTGGACAAGGAATACTATGTCTCCACCCTGGCTTTGTTTGGAAGATCGAAGTCGGTCGGTTTCGCGTCCCAGGCCAAGCCTAGGAACGGGCGGCCTTGGGGGGCATGACCACGCGGGTTGCTAAACCAACTTTTGCAGCAAATTAATCGCCCACCAGGTCGGGTCAATTTCCCACCAGGTCCAGCCAGCCTTCGCCACCTTGGGATAGGCATGGTGGTTGTTGTGCCAGCCTTCGCCATAGGTCATCAGCGCCGCCCACCACACATTGCCGGAATGGTCGCCGGAATCGTGGGATTTGTAGCCGGTCATGTGGGTGGCAGAGTTGATCAGCCAGGTGGAATGCCAGAGAATCACCGCCCTGACGAAGACGCCGTAGATGACGAAGGACCAGCCACCGATCAGGTACAAGCCCAGGCCCACGGGAATCTGCAAGGCAAGGAAGTTTTTGTCCAGCCAGCGGTAATAGGCGTGGCGGGCAAGGTCGGGGGCATTTTTGTTATACTTCTCTTGGTTGAAGCAGTCTTTGTCGGGAAAAATCAGCCAGAGGAAGTGGCTCCACCAAAAGCCCCGGCTGGCGGAGTAGGGATCTTTGTTGACATGTTCGGTGAAGGCATGGTGCTGACGGTGTCCCGCCACCCAAAAGGCCGGTCCGCCCTGGAGGGCCAATGCGCCGATGGTGGTGATCACGTATTCTAGCCACTGGGGGACTTGGAAGCTGCGGTGGGCCAGGAGGCGGTGGTAGCCGAGACAAATGCCGATGCTGCCGAACAGCCAGTGGAGGAAGATGGCCACGCCGAGGGCTTTCCAGGAGAAGAACCAAGGGGCCAGCAGGGCTAGGCCATGGAAAGCGGCAAAGAAAATGACTGAGGGCCAGCTCAGGGGGGGGCGAGGGGTGGGTTCCACCACTTCGGGTTGGGGCGATCGCCGAGGCTGCGAACGGGCTTGGGAAGTAGAAGCTGCGGGCGAAGTAGAAGTCATAGAAAAAGACTTGTAAATTCTAGTGAAGACGAGGCGGGGGATGGAGCCCCAAGGTTCGGCTCCGGAGGGCAGCCCGCTGAAGCTGGCAAGGCTGCGGCGGTAAGGCTGGGAGAGCAGAAGAAGGGGGGGCGGCAACGGCAAACGGAGTTGCTGACTCTGGAAACGTGGCGGTGCGCAACTCCAGCACCTTGCTAAGATGGCATTGGATATTTGCAAGTGCCGCTTACATTTAGAACCATAGCAGGCCCTCGCTTAGATCTGCAAGTGTCGCTTACATTTTTGTCAAACTTATCCATAAAACTTGGGCCCTGAAACGTTGTATTGCAGGCTCCGCGCCATGGCCTGTGCCATGACCTGAACCCTCAAGCCTTTTCCCTGCGAACCCCTCTAGCCCATGGCTGCGAAGCGATCCCCAGCTCGAAAAAAACTGATTGCCACTGCCCTGGAGCTGTTTGCGACCCAGGGTGTGACGGAAACCACGACCCGTCAGATTGCGGAGCGGGCGGGGGTGAATGAAGTCACGATTTTTCGTCAGTTTGGCAACAAGCACGGGCTGCTGTTGGCGACCATCGAAGAAGCGGGGGTGTTTAGCAGCATCGCCCAGGTTTTGGCCCGCCAGGCTCGGGAGGTCAGTGGCTTGGATCAGGCCCTGCGGGACTATGTGGATGGCCGCCTGGAGGCCCTGGCGGCGGTGCCGGATTTTGTGCGATCGCTGGTCGGCGAGGCGGGGCAGTATGCGCCGGAATACCGCCAGGCCATTGGCCGGGAGCTGAGCCAAGCAAATCGTTTTGTGGCTGAATATTTGGAAACGGCCATTCGCCAGGGCCATTGCCAGGCGCTGCTGCCAGCGGAGCAGATCGCCAGCCTGCTGAATAGTTTGATTTTGGGCTATGCGGTTTTGGAGTTTACCCATGAGTCCCATCCGCTCTGGGGCGATCGCCAGGCATTCCTTAATCATCTCGTCCTGCTGTTCCTGCGGGGAGCTGTGCAATCCCAGCCGGGTGGATTGGCGTTGGGGGAGCCTGGGGTAGCTCTGGCAAGCTCTCCAGCAATGGACCAGGGTCAGCAGCTTCAGGTTCAGCGGAGATTGATGCCTGGGGAGTCCCATGGGACGCTGAAGATCAGCTCCGAAGTAAGGCCTGAAATAAGACTCGAAACCGAAACTATCATTGAGGATCTGCCTGCCCCCTTGGTCCATGACATTTTGCGCCAGGGCAAGGAGCAGGGCAGCCAGGACTATGCCCTGATCTATGTGCTGTTTGGTGCGGGTCTGTCCCCCGAGGAGATTGTGGCCCTGGAGCGGCAGCACCACAGCTGCGATCGCAACCAACAGCTTCTGCGCATTCCCCAGGATCCGACCCGGCTGGTGCCGATCAACCAGTGGATCCTGGGCAAGCGCTATGGCTCCTATCTCAAAAATCCCCTCACCCAGTGGCTCAAGAGCCGCAAAGATAGCTGCCCCACTCTGTTTATCACGGCGGAGAAGACCCCCTGCAGCGTGGCAACGATCGCCGAGCGCTGGCGCATTTGCACCGCCAAGTTCAGTGCCAATTTCCCCCTGGCGCAGGCCCAGCAGACCTGGCGGGTGGAGATGCTGGTGCGGGGCATGTCCCAGGAGAACCTGAGCTTGCTCACGGGCCTATCGCCCCTGGCGCTGGAGCCCTACGCGGCCAGGGCCAAGGTCAAGCTTGCCCTGGAGCAGGCCATTCAGCTCGATCAGCGACGCCCGAGCGATGGGGGCGAGTGAGCTGACACTGGATGGCGCGGGTGGTTCAGGCGAGCAATCCAGCCATTCCCGGCGCGGTTGCCCAACTGCCATTCAGCTCAATCATTCAGCTCAGAGGATGTTTGAGAATAGCTTTGGCTGTAGCCGATGGTGCCCATAGTCCGTACTTTTGCTTAAAAAAACAGGCACAGTCTAGCCTGTCAGGTATAGAATCACTGGCTTTTGCGAATTCTCAAACATCCTCTCAATCAAATTGCAGCGCAGGACTGGGAGCCGTTCCTAAAACCCCAGCTCATCGCAGGCCAGTGTCTCCCGCGTCGCCCGCCCGGTCACGGGATTGGTTCCCTGGGCCAGTTCACACAGCCCCTTGAGCACCTGGGGCTCCAGCAGGACATCGGTGAAGTCAGCGCCATCGATGATCGCATTGTCAAACACCGTGTTCATAGCATAGGCTCCGCTCAAGTCTGCATTGGTCAAATTGGTTCGCTTCATCAAAGCGGAATCTAGGGTGGTTTCCCGCAGGTTGGCTCCGGTCAGGTTGGAGTCATCCAGGCGCGCTCCGAACAGATTGGCCCGCTCAAAGTTGGTGCCGCTGAGGTCCGATCGCCGCAGTTTGGCCATGCTGAAGTTGGAGCCAGAAAAATCATCGTTGGGAAAATCCTGACCGTCCATGATGGCGCGGCTGTAGTTGTAGGCGATCGCCGGAGCCGGGCAGGCCAGGAGCAAGACCAGGGCGATCGCCAAACTCCCCCCAGCCGCCAAACGCCACGGCCTCCCACTGGCCCCCAGCCGGGAAGTCCCCAGCCAGAAAGCCCCCAGCCGTTTCGCCGCCTGGAAGAGAATCTGGGCAAGCTGATAGAGGGCTGGGAAGCGATCGCGCAGAAAATCAGCATGGGAGGGGAAAATAAACGAGGGGATTGAACAAAGGGGGTTGCCCCTTCTAGCTTAGCGTTCGACCGAACGACCCACCCCGCTGCGATCAGGGCCTGGGTAATGCGCCCAAAGGCCATTCCCTTGGCAGCAACGCATTTGAATCAAATTGTTACGCCCAAGACTGTTACGCCCAACAAAATTGTTACGCCCAAGGACGAAGGCGATCGCCATGGCTCGCTCTCCCGCCGCTTCCCCAGAACCTTCCCCACGAGCTTCCCCACAATCCTCTTCCCCAGGCGCACCAAACGCCAAAGCCCCCCACCTCACCGTGGGCGAGCTGGGCGAAAACCTGGTGGCAGACTGGCTCACCGGCCAGGCCGTTCCCATCCTGGCGCAGCGCTGGGCCTGCCAAACGGGAGAACTGGATGTGGTGGCCCTGCTGCCCCTGGGCTTTGCCGAGGCCAGGGAGCCGGTTCTGGCCTTTATCGAAGTCAAGACCCGCCGTCGGGGCAACTGGGACCAGGATGGGCTATTGGCCATCACCCCCCAGAAGCAAAACAAGCTGTGGCGCACGGCTCGCTTTTTCCTCAAAAAACACCCCCAATACCAGGTGCTGCCCTGCCGCTTTGATGTGGCCCTGGTGCGCTGCCAGGCGATCAAGCGGTCTGCCCTAGCCCCGCCAGTCCCCGCAGTGCAGCAGCTAGATCTGTCTGCGGACCTGGACCTGGCTCCTAGCTCGTCGCCCTTGGCCCTGGGGCAGGCTGTGGTCCGGGCGGGCTATCGCCTCACGTTGCAGGAATATTTGGCCAATGCCTTTGTGCTGTAGGTCTTGCGACGTAGGTCTCTTGTGCTTCAGGTTCCGGAGCAAGCTAACCGCCTAGTAGTCTGAGGCGTAAGTTTTTCCCCCCCTCACCCTAATCCCTCTCCCACAAAGGGAGAGGGACTCCGATCCGGCTCCCCTTCTCCAGGCTGTTGTGTTTTTGGGGGGGAGAAGGGGTTGGGGGATGAGTCGG
>JAAUQQ010000329.1 GCA_012032745.1 Synechococcales cyanobacterium RM1_1_8 | reverse complement strand
TGGTGGAGACAGAGGGGAACAAAGGCCGTCAAATGGCCTGTGGTGACATCTCGTAGGAGCAATACCCAGGTTTTTTGACTGAGCATGGCGTCAAAGGCATCGCGGTTGACGTTGGCGAAGTGGATGCTGGAGAGCAGATACATCTCCTCGCGGTCCACGAAGGAGAGGTCAGAAATGGCAATCCAATGAATATTCATGGTGGGTAGATGCGCCTGGGCTGGAGGACGAGTCCACCGGAAGCTGTGAAGTTCGGACAATGGCAGCCTGAACCAGGGGAGCGATCGCACTGAGGGCGCTCTGGGGGCGCGCGCGCTGGGGGGTCTCCCTGGATGGGTTGGGCCGGGCGGATATATCCCTGATGACTTCTAGCTTAGCGAGATTGTTTCTCGGTCTCTAGTCTTTGGTGATAGGGCTCACAGACAAATCGTCGGGGAGAAAGTTTTTCTCTGAAGGAAAATAATTTCCAGCGGGGGAAAGTGTTCTGGGGCCTGGGGTCGCCATGGTCCAGAACTCGATGGTTTCCATCCTCCGGGCAGGCGGTAAACTGGAAGGCGCGCAAATTCTGGCCCAAGCTGTGGGCTACATTCCGGGCCGACACTGCGGGCCGCACTGCGGGCCACACTGCGGGCCACACTGCGGGCCACGCTGCGGGCTAAAGCTTGGTCCCCATTCTGAGACAATCCCGAGGAACGTTATGGCGGTCTTTCTACTTGAGGTGGGCACTGAAGAATTACCGGCATCCTTTGTCGGTGAGGCGATCGCCCAGTGGCAAGCCCGCCTGCCCGCCTGCCTGGGCGAACAGTTCCTCCAGCCGAGCCGGATTGCGGTCTATGGCACCCCCGCCGCCTGGCGGTGCTCCTCGAAGGGCTGCCGGACCAGCAGGATGATCGCGCCGAAGCGATCAAAGGCCCCCCCGCAGCAGCAGCGTTCAACAATGGCCAGCCGACCAAGGCCGCCGAAGGCTTCGCGCGAAAGCAAGGCGTGGCGGTGGGCGATTTGGAAGTGCGCCCAACGGAGAAGGGCGATTTTGTCTTTGCGCTGAAGCAGACCCCTGGGCGCAGGACGGCGGAGATTTTGACCGAGCTGGTGCCCGACTGGATCAGCGGCCTGGAGGGCAAGCGCTTCATGCGCTGGGGGGCGGGGGAAATGCGCTTTTCGCGACCGATTCGCTGGCTGGTGCTGCTGTTGGATCAGGCGGTTTTGCCCCTGACGATCGATAACCAGGATGTGCAGATTGTCAGCGATCGCCAGTCCCGAGGCCACCGCGTTCTCCACCCTGGGGCGATCGCCATTCAGTCGGCGGGCGACTACGTTGA
Source organism: Synechococcales cyanobacterium RM1_1_8 (assembly GCA_012032745.1). Taxonomy (GTDB): domain Bacteria; phylum Cyanobacteriota; class Cyanobacteriia; order PCC-9006; family JAAUQQ01; genus JAAUQQ01. Next base: position 4,149 of record JAAUQQ010000329.1, on the reverse strand, counting down.
GACCCTGCGCCAGGCGTTCGTCATGGTGGACCCCGCTGAGCGCCAGGCTGTGCTGACTGCGCAAACCGTGGCGGCGGCGAAGCAGCTCCAGGGCGAGGCGGAGATGCCGGAAAGCTTGGTGGCAGAGGTCACGAACCTGGTGGAATGGCCCACGGCGGTGGTGGGGACGTTTGACGAGAGCTACCTCAGCCTGCCGCCGGAGGTGATCACCGAAGTGATGATCAGCCACCAGCGCTATTTTCCGCTGCGGGTGGCGGGGGCGACGGACAGCGCCAGGGCGATCGATGCCAAGCAAACGCTGCTGCCCAAGTTCATCACCATTTCCAACGGCGACCCGGCCAAGTCTGCAATCATCGCCGAGGGCAATGCCCGCGTCGTCCGCGCTCGCCTGGCCGATGGCGAGTATTTTTACAAGAGCGATGCCGAGCAATCCCTGGAGTCGTTCTTGCCCAAGCTAGACAGCGTCACCTTCCAGGCGGACCTGGGCTCCATGTCCGCCAAGGTTGAGCGCATCGCAGCCATCACTGGCCTGGTGGCGGATCAGCTCGGCCTCCCCCAGCCGGAAAAAGCCCAGGCCCTGCGGGCTGCAAGGCTCTGCAAGGCGGATCTAGTGAGCCAGATGGTCTACGAATTCCCAGAGCTTCAGGGCGTCATGGGACAAAAATACGCCCTGGTGGCGGGCGAGGATCCGGCGGTGGCGGCGGCCATGGTGGACCATTATCTGCCCAGGGGGGCGGGCGATCGCCTGCCCCAGAGCCAGGCCGGCCAGATCGTCGGCATTGGCGATCGCCTCGATACCCTGGTCAGCATCTTCGGCCTGGGCCAAATCCCCTCGGGCTCTTCCGATCCCTTTGCCCTGCGCCGGGCGGCCCAGGCGATCGTCAATATCATTTGGCACGGCCAGTTGGGGCTGGACCTGAATGACTTGATTCAGCAGTCCGTGGACCAGTTTGCCCAGGGCTTTGGGCCGCTGATGGCGGCCCAGGAAACGTCGCCGGAACAGTTGGTGCAGCAGCTCCAGGCGTTTTTCTTGCAGCGGGTGCGGACGCTGTTGCAGGAGGATCAGGGCATTGACTATGACCTGGTCAATGCGGTGCTGGGCGATGGCGATGGCGATGGGGACTATGCCCAGCGGGCCCTGGGGGATCTGCTGGATGTGGGAGATCGCGCCCGCTTCTTGCAAACCATCCGCAATGACGGTCGCCTCGATGCGATCTACCCCACCGTCAACCGCTCGGCCAAACTGGCGGTCAAGGGCGACCTGGGCACCGCCCCGCTCGATCCCCAGGGGGTAATTAATACTGAGTTGTTTGAGCAACCCACCGAAGAGGACTTCCTCCGGGGTCTCGTGGCGCTGCTGCCAAAAACCCAGGCTGCCCAGGCCAGCCGCGACTACGGCCAGCTCGTGGCGGCCCTGACGGAAATTGCCCCGACGGTGGGTGAATTCTTCGACGGCGACCACAGCGTCATGGTCATGGCCGAGGACGGGGCTGTGAAGGCCAATCGGCTGAATCTGCTGGGCCTGCTGCGCAACCATGCGCGGGTGTTGGCGGATTTTGGCGCGATCGTCAAGGGTCAATAGAGCTCGCGTAAAAATTATCCCCAATCCTCCATTGGATGCGATCGCCGTCAGGCGTGGCTATGCTGGTGCGTTGCCCTGCGGGACAACGCACCCTCGTCGTATGCCAATGCCAGGCTTCACCCCATGAGGATCTGGGCTGCCGCTGCCACACCAGCTCCCGGCGCAAAGTCCTGGCCAAGCTGGCGGGCGATCGCTTCGATCGCTGCTGTTGCGGTCAAGATATCGCGATCGCCCATGAAGCCCAAATGACCCATGCGGAAGATCTTGCCCTTGAGGTGGTCCTGGCCCCCCGCCAGGGACATGTCAAATCGGCTCTGGCATTGCTTGATCACCTGGGCGGCATCGACGCTGTCCGTGCCCAGGACGGCGGTGGCAGCGGTACTCGCCACTTCATCGGCGGCAAACAGCGGCAGACCAATGGCCACCATCGCTGCCCGCGTGGCATTGCGCAGGCGCAGATGTCGAGCAAAGATGCTCTCCAGGCCCTCTTGGCGCATCATCCCCAGGGCAGCCTGTAAGGCAAAATAGAGATTCACAGGGGGCGTGAAGGGCGTCAGATCCTTCTTGGCGTTCTTGCGATAGACGCCGAGGTCAAAGTAAAACTTGGGCAGGGTCGCCTGGTCGTAGGCCTGCCAAGCTTTCTCGCTGACGGCAATGAAGCCCAGGCCCGGCGGCATCATGTAGCCCTTTTGGGAGCCCGAAGCCACCACGTCTAAGCCCCAATCATCCACCGGGACGTTGGTTGCGCCAATGCTGGTGACCGCATCGACGATCATCAAGGCACCGTGGGCCTTGACGTAACCGGCGATGGTTTCGAGGTCGTTGGTGACGCCAGTGGAGGTCTCGCTGTGGGTGACGATCACGGCCTTGATGCTGGGGTCCGCATCCAGTTTGGCTTTGAATTCCGCTGGATCCAGGGGCTTGCCCCATTCCGCCGTGACTTCCTCGACCTCCAAACCAAAGGCGCGGGCCATCTCCACCCAGCGATCGCCAAATTTGCCGTTGTTGCCCGCGAGGATGCGATCGCCCCCACTGAGGAAATTGATCATCCCCGCTTCCATCGCCCCCGTGCCGCTGGCCGCCACCACCAGCACGTCATTTTGGGTTTGGTGCAGCCACTGGAGGCCCTCGGTCACATCCCTGGCGATGGCGCTGAAGTCCGCAGTCCGGTGCCCGATCGTATGTTTCGCCATTGCCAGGAGCACCCGCTCCGGCACCGGGGTCGGACCCGGAATCATCAACATCAGCTTGTCGTCCATGCCTCGCCGTACCCTAGAATTCAGTGCGTTTTGAACCGTCGTCAGGCCACCGTATGGGCAGCCCTTCGGCCCCTTGGCCGGGAGCCCAGCCGTTGGGTCTGGTCTTATAGATTACGATTTTTCCGCCAATCCTTGAGCGACCGGATAGAAAAAATTTGACAAACATTCAGGCCAATTCGGGGGATCACGCCCCCATGGGTCATTCAGAGAGCGCAGATACCCCTCGCTCGGGCTATACCCTGCCCGTGTTTGCCTGTGCGGGGGCGATCGCGGCCCTCCAGCATCTGCTCAACCACAGGACTGCAACGGCGACTCTGCCCGAGACGCAGACGACCATGGCTGAAGTGACGCTGAATCTGCTCGAACCGGCCCAGCCTGCGACGATCGCCATTGAGCAACTAGCCCGCCTGGGGGAGACCACTGCCCTGGCCATCACCCGCAGCGATCCCGGCGACAACCTCGACCTGACACGCAATACGCCGATTTGGTCCCAGGTGGAGCTGAACCCGGTTGGGCAAAGTGAGCGGTTGGCGATCGCAGGTGGCGAGGGCATTGGTAAACAGCTAGGGCGAGCAGGCCAGGCAGCAATCTACAGCTATGCCCAGCGTTTACTGCGGGAGAATCTGCTGCCCTTGCTGCCCCCAGGAACCAGGGTGAAGGTCACGATCACCCTGCCCGAAGGCCGCGCCCTAGCGCTGCGAACCTCCAATGCAGCCTTTGGCGTGGTCGATGGCTTGTCTTTGCTAGGCACCAGCGGCATTGCCCAGCCCCTGAGCGCGCCGGGGCAACTGGAAGACTATCGCGAGCAACTGCGGGCCAAGGCAGCGGCGTTTGACGGCTTGGTGTTCTGCATCGGCGAAAACGGCCTGGCCCTGGCCCCCGAGCTGGGCTTTGATCCCCAGCGTTTGGTCAAGACGGCCAACTGGCTGGGGCCGTTGCTGGCGGAGGCGGGCCTGCTGGGGGTGAAGCAAATTTTGCTGCTGGGCTACCACGGCAAGTTGATCAAGCTGGCGGCGGGGATTTTTCACACCCACCACCATGTGGCCGATGGCAGGATGGAGACGCTGTGCGCGATCGCCGCTGCTCAAAACCTGCCCCATGCCCTGCTCCAGCAGTTGCTCGACAGCCCCACCGTGGAAGCCGGGCTGGGGCTTCTGAAACAGGCCGACTCGGTTATGTCGGTTTATGATGCGATCGCCCAGCGCCTCGATCGCCGCGCCGCCGACTATATCCGCAAGCAGAGCGACGTCCAGGTGAAGGTTGGTTCCATCCTGTTTGACCGACAGCGGCGGATTATTGTGACCAGCA
>JAAUQQ010000328.1 GCA_012032745.1 Synechococcales cyanobacterium RM1_1_8 | reverse complement strand
GGAGTAGGTCCTTGGAGCAGTGTTTCTGCAGCAATCATAAATTCAAAACTTGCTTAGTTCTGGCCGGGGATTGATGATGGTAGGAACAGACCTGAGGCCCCAAGATGGAAGGATGCCCTCTAAACTTTGAGCAGCTTCTAAGCTATCTGCATCGTGGGATGCGGCGCTAGAAGAGCCGCGTGAAGTGAGTAATGCCCAGCGCTACAGCCTGAGAGACATTGTGCTGAGCGCGTTTGCGATGTCCTACATGCAGTGCCCTTCATTTTTAGAGCACCAACGGCAGATGCAAAGTCGTCAAGGGAAGAATAATGCGAGCCAGCTATTCGGCTTACAGGAGATTGCGATTGATCAAGTGAGCGCAGCGTCTCTGTTTGGGGTGTTCAAGTGGATATATCAAGCGCTATCGGGTAAAGGATGGCTCAAAAGCTACGAGGTGCTGGGGGGACAACAGTTAGTTGGCCTAGATGGCGTGGATTATTTTTCGTCGAACAACATCTCATTGATTTTATGCTCGATGACACAGTTCAACTATTCACTAATATATCCTAACTACTTGAATTTACAATTGCTGGGCCATCAAAATGATGAACTGCCCGGTTTCCATTGTGAGCCCTGTCCGTCATTGCGCGATCGCCCTCGCATATTCCGCCGAGGACCAGAGCTGCTATTACCCTTGGGGTAACAGCTCCAAGACTTGCTGATGATATTCCAACAAGCTGAGCCGATGCCCCACGCTGACATAGGCCGTGGGAGGGCGATCGCTTCTCCATGGTCTCGAATCCGAGCTAGTAGTCTGGGGCCTAAGTTTAGCTACCCTCACCCTAAATTCCTCTCCCATAGAGGCCTACCGTGTACAGACAAGTGTTGTCTGTGCGAGTGTCCATCCAACGAAAAGAGCCTCAAATGCTTTCAGCCCGTGGATCATGGTGGGCATTCCAGGTGGACGCTGTGAGCGATATCCAGACCACCCGCCCATACGTGCGGTGAGCCAAGCAGCCCAAGCCAAAGAGTGAGGGGAATAGGGGTTTTGTTGTTTAGGGGTGCACCTTCAAAGAGGGGGCTAGTTGGGAGAGACACTGCTGTGACTAGGCCACCCGTTAGAATTTCAAAGGTAAGATTCTGCTAGCGAGAAAACTTGAATAAACTCATGACTTAGCGATCGCTCTTACGGCCCATGGGTATGCATAGCGGTGTACCAGAAACCGGATCTTCCACAACGCGGCAGTCTAGTCCAAATATGTCCTTCACCAGGGGTTCAGTCATCACCTCCCGAGGACTGCCCTGGGCGTAGACTTTACCAGCTTTCATGGCAATCATGCGATCTCCATATCGACCGGCTTGATTCAACTCATGGAGTACCATAATAATAGTACGCCCTTCCTGCTGATTCAAATCGTAGAGCAGATCTAGCACTTCGATTTGATGCGCCAAATCTAAAAAAGTCGTCGGCTCATCTAGCAACAAAACCGGAGTATCTTGGGCCAGTGTCATGGCAATCCAAGCTCGCTGACGCTGCCCACCCGAAAGACTATCGATCGGACGATGGGCAAAGCTCGTGAGTGACGTAATTTCTAGCGCTGCATTGACTTTTTTTTCATCTTCCTCACTCCACTGTTGTAACCAACTTTGGTAAGGATATCGCCCCTGGGCAATCAGCTCTGTGACAGTCAATCCCTCGGGTGCAGTGGGGCCTTGGGGCAAGAGCCCAAGCTGTTGAGCGACAAGCTTGGTGGGCAATTTAAAGATTGAGCTGCCATCCAGATAGACGGTGCCCTGTTTGGGCTTTAGCAGCCTGCCTAGGCCCTTGAGCAGAGTCGATTTTCCGCAACCATTAGGGCCAACCAGCACAGTAATTTTACCCGCTGGAATGGCTAAGTTTAACCCCTCAATAATAGGTTTACCTTCGTAAGCTAGGGCTAAGTCATGGGCTGCTAGGGCCATGTCAGTCCTGGTGTCTGGAACAAAAGATTTCATCGGATGAGGGGCCTGAGGCCGGAAACTAAAATAGGAGTATCAGAGTGAAATTAACGTCGTGAACGGATCAGCAAATACAAAAAGTAAGGCGCACCAATCACCGCTGTGATGATTCCGCAGGGTAGTTCGATCGGTGCAAACAAGAGCCGACCGATTAAATCAGCTGCCACCACAACCAGGCCGCCGATTAGCGCCGCCGTTGGCAAGAGCCCTGCATGGGATGGGCCAACGAGCTGTCGAGCCATGTGGGGAGCCATGAGCCCCACGAAGCCGATGTTGCCCGCTGTGGCCACAGCCGACCCTGCGAGGGCCACGCTGCATAGCAACAACCCGCCCCGCTGCCATTCCAGCTGACTGCCTAGGCCAAGGGCCAAGTCATCGCCCAATTGTAAGGCGTTGAGTTCTCGGCTGAGCCTAAGGGAGCACAGGCCGAACAGCCCTAGCCAGGGGAAAAAGGCTAGAACCTGTGCCCAACTACGTCCATAAACGCTACCCGCTAGCCAAACCAATGCCTGGCTGACATCATTAATGTCGCCAAAGGTGAGCATCAATTCGGTCAACGCACTCGCAATGAGGCTAAATCCAATGCCGATTAAAATAAGGCGTACCGGAGAACTCCCCCCATGCCAAGCCACGCCATAGATCAACATCGCAACGCTGAGGGCACCGCCGAATGCGGCAACGGGTAACAGGCTGATGGGCACAGAGGGAAAGACTACAATCAAGCTCACCGCCGCCAGGGCTGCTCCCGCGTTAATGCCAATAATGTCAGGAGCGGCCAAGGGGTTGCGTGTGATGCCTTGGGTGAGGGTGCCTGCCATCGCCAAGGCCACCCCCACCCCCCAGGCCACCAACGTACGCGGTAATCGCAGTGTATTTACAACAAAGATGTAATTGGGATTGTCAGTGGGCAGCCCTAAGATTGTCCGCACCACAGCCAGCGGCGGCACCGGATACTCGCCCTGGCTTATGCTCCAGATCATAGTAGCCAGGGTGACGAGTAGCACCCCCATCAACACCTGGGGCACCCGTCGATCAAACCGCAGGGATAGGTGACGGCTGCGCCACACCCACCATTGAGACGGCGTTTGGGACGACTCTGGGCGATCTGCTTGGGACCGTTTAGACCGCAGGGGATTGTTCATTTCAGCGCCTCACCTGGGCTCGCACCAGATAGACAAAAAACGGCGCACCCAACAGCGGCATCACGATGCCCACCGGCAGCTCCTGGGGCTGAATAATCAAGCGGGCGGCGATATCTGCCACCAACAACACAATGGCCCCAACGATCGCCGAGTAGGGCAGAATCCAACGATAGTCCGCCCCTGCCCAAAACCTCGTCATGTGGGGCACAATGAGTCCCACAAAGCCAATGGGGCCTGCGATCGCTACCGCCCCCCCAGCCAACAACACCACGCTCACGGCCGCCATGCACTTCACCCCAAGCGTATTTTGGCCCAATGCCTGAGCCGTCGCCTCGCCCAAGCTCAAGGTCGTCAACTGTTTTCCCAGGGCCAGGCCCAGCAGCAACCCCACAGCAAGATAGGGCAACACTTGAACGAGTAGTCCTATATCTCGTCCTGCCACAGAGCCCGCCAGCCAAAAGCGAATTTCTTCTAAGGTGCGCTGGGAGACAATAAGAATGCCCGTGGTGAGCGATGACAACAACGTCGTCAGCGCTGCCCCCGCAATGGTGAGGTTCAAGGGCGTTAATCCGCCGCGACCCAGGGAACCTAAGCCGTACACGGTCACTGCTGCGATCGCTGCTCCCACCCAGGCGAACCCGGCGTACAGAGCGGGGGAAGTCACCTCCCCTAAAAAGATACTAGCCACTACAGCAAAAGCAGCCCCTGCATGGATACCCAAAATTCCGGGATCCGCCAGGGGATTGCGCGTGAGTCCCTGCATAATCGCTCCTGCAATGGCCACGGCTGAACCGACCAATAGCGCGGTAAATGACCGGGGCACCCGCACTGTGCGAATAATCAGGTGTTCAGTGGAACCGTTCGGGGCCACCAGCGCTTGATACACCTCGCCGGGGCCAATCTCTGCAACACCCAGGGCAACACTAGCCATAAAGCATCCCCCCGAGTAGAACAAGTCCTAAGGCAATTCCCGCAGCCAGCCGTGGCTGGTCGAAGTAACGCTGGGTGACTGGAGCTGCCATGCAATCTCAACGGCCGTTAATAAGAAGATTTCTCACCAATACTAAGCGGGTTTGGCCGTTTGGGCAAGGTGGGCGATCGCGAGCGACAGGTACTCCAGCAACGCATCAACAAATGTTGCGGAGTCCTTTGTGCCTCAAAGCTCTTCAGTCCCAATCTTCCACCCCCAATAGCAGCACGACTTGATGGAAGTGCTACCGACCGCTAGGCTAACAGGAACGATTCCCATTAGTATAATAGCGGTTCCCCTCACCATGGGTATTGAGAATGGGTATGAACTTGAACTTGGAAGAATCTGCCGCGCTCTGGGAAGATGCCCAGCCCTCCCACGAGCCAGCAACTCCGATAGATTGCTCAGAGTCAATTTACACCGTGCCATCTGCAATGGGCAGCGGTTATCAGCGAGAAATTCAGCTACAGCCAGGGGTAGAGTTGTGCATTTTTAATCGAACGTATCGAGATCTCACGCTGCACTTGCCAGAGAGCCCGCATCCAGTGCAGTTTATGGTGCATTTAGCTGGGATTATAGATAGCGGCGACTTTTTATATCAGGATTCAGACTGGGGATACATTGGCGGCAGTGGTATACAGCGTCCAGTAGATTCTTTCTTCCCGCGATCGCAGCGCAATGTAGGCATCGACATTCACTTACAACCAGAAGTGCTCGCGCAATTTTTGGGTCATCTTTTGGGGAACTACCGCCCGAGTTAAAACCTTTGATACCGGGGAATAGCCATTGGCAGCGCGTGTTTTCGCCCAAAACGACCGGTGTGATACGGGCAGTAGCACAGCAAATTGTGAATTGCCCATTTGTGGGGACAACCAAGCGCTTATATTTGCAAGGAAAGGTATATGAGCTAATGGCGCTTCAGCTCCAGGGCACAGAACTTCAGGGGAGTCGAGCTGCTAAAACGCCAGGCGAAAATCTACAAATTGATACTTTGAAGCCGGATACTGTAGCGCAGCTACATCAAGCGTCGGCTATTGTGCGATCGCGGTTGGAGAATCCGCCGAGCCAAACGGAATTAGCCAGGGAAATTGGGATGTGCGAGCGATCGCTGCGGCGCGGCTTTAAGCAGCTTTTTGGCATGACGATTGTGGCCTATCTCACGCAGCAGCGGCTCCAGCAGGCTGAGCAAACGCTACGGGAGGGCGACTGCACCGTTACAGAAGTGGCAAATCAGGTCGGTTATGCGCATCTGGGGCATTTTGCGGCTGCTTTTAAGAAGCATTTTGGGATTACGCCTAGTCAGTGTATGGCTGGAAAGCGGACGAGCGGTGGGCGCGTAGCCGTTTGAATTGATCTATGTAGTACTGCTTTTCATTGGAATTTT
>JAAUQQ010000327.1 GCA_012032745.1 Synechococcales cyanobacterium RM1_1_8 | reverse complement strand
CCCCAGCGATGCTTACCGGTTTCTTTACCGGGCTCTAAAGATTCAGATGAAGCCACTGCCCAAGACCGTCCGCCGCGATCGTCCCCCGTCTATCAGCAGGTCCACTCTGTTGGCCTCATTCAGTGGATCTGCTGAGCCAAAAATTGTGAGCCGAAAATTGCAAAAAAGACCGCAAGGTTGAACCTTGGAGAAAAATTATTTCTTCAAGATTAAATTAGCCACTGAACGTTACAGGGGACATGGCAGCGGGTTTCCTAGGGAGGTGACCTGGTGGTAGATGAGTCACAGAATCAACATGAAGCACAACTACTCCATTCAATTTATGCGCACCTTGGACAACCGCTTGGAGCCAGGCTTTGTTCCAAGCCTCGGCAAGGGCTTGGGACAAAGTCTAGCCCTAGGGCTTTGCTGTTTGATTACGGCTCCCAGCTTGGCCAGGGCCCAACAGGTGAATGGGCCAGTTCCAGGCTCCACAAGGCTGCCCCAAGTGAGCCCCGGCAGCGGGGATCCCTTCCGCCCCGTGGCCGCTCCCTTTGGTTTTCCCGCCGGAGGGGTTCGCACGGTGGATCCCTCTGTCTACGCAGATGAAGATTACTTACTGGGCTCCGGCGATGTGATTCAGGTGCAATTCTTCAATGTGCCGGAGCTGAGCGGGAGATTCCAGATTCTGCCCAACGGCACTGTCAACCTGCCCCAGTTGGGAGCTGTACCGCTGCGCGGGCGAACCATTACGGCGGCGGAACAGGTGATCACCAGCAAGGCTGCCTCGATTTTGCGATATCCCAACGCGACGGTGAGCCTGGACCAAGCGCGACCGATCACGGTGGCGATCGCGGGCGAAGTCACCAGCCCCGGCACCTACACCCTGCGTCCCGGCGATGGCACCACCGCTGGCACCATCCCCAGCCTGACCGAAACCCTCAAACTGGCCCAGGGCGTCACCCAGTCCGCTGACCTCAGCCGGGTGATCGTCCGCCGCCCCAATCCCCTCAGCCGCACCTCCAACGAGGTCGTCGTCAACCTCTGGCAGCTCATTGACCAAGGCGACATCAACCAAGACCTGCGTCTGCGGGACGGCGACAGCGTGCTGGTGCCTTCGACCAGCGAAATCAATCTGGACCTGTCCTGGCGCATGGCCGACATCGCCTTTGCCACCCCGCCGGATCGCCCGATCAAGATTTCCATCATTGGCGAGGTCAACCGACCGGGCCCCTACACCCTCTCGGGCCAGACCTTCCGCAATCCCGATGGCAACACCATCACCCTCGAAGTTCCCACCGTGACCAGCGCCATTCAAACGGCGGGCGGCATCACTCAATCCGCAGATGTCCGCAATATCGTCCTCAAGCGGACGACCCGCACCGGGCCGGATCAGGAGCGTCGGGTGGACTTCTGGAAGCTGCTCAAGGATGGCGACTTCCGCCAGGATTTGCCGCTTCAAGATGGCGATACCATCCAGCTTCTAGCGGCGACAGAGATCAATGATGAGGAAATTGCGGAGGTCTCCAGCGCCAGCTTCTCCCCCAATGAAATCACGGTGATGGTGGCGGGCGAAGTGGAGCGGCCTGGCCCGATTACGCTCAAGCCCAATGATCCGATGAACAAGGCCTTGCTGGCAGCGGGCGGCTTCAATGGCAGGGCCAACCGCAAGGAGATGACGCTGCTGCGCCTCAACCCCAATGGCACGGTCAGCCAGAAGGAAGTGCGAGTGGATCTGGCAGCTTCGGTGAACTCCAACGATAACAATCCGCCCCTGCGGGATGGTGACACGATTGTTGTCGCTCGCTCGAATGCGAATACAGCGGGCGGCGTTTTGAATGGCATCACGGGGCCGCTCAATGCTGTGACCACGCTATTGCGGCTGTTCACCCCGTTTGGTTTTGGGGGGCGGTAGCGGCTGGGTTTCATTTGGGAGCGGGAATGGTTATAAGGTAGTGAAGGCTCCATGACTCCTTAGCCCTAGGAACTCACACCCTAAAAACTCAGGTTCGATATTGAGATCGCCCCTCTGCCCACCCAGAGCCCGCAGCTTTCCATGGAGAAGGTTGCGGGCTCTAGACTGATGCACTGATGTTCCGGTGCCTCCCGATATCCCCCTGGCGGTCCAGCGCCAGCCCAGGGAATGCCACAGACCAAATGCCACAGACCAAAGAGCCCTATATAACTTTCTGATTTAACTTTCTAATGAACTACATAAAAGAACGAGAGATTGCGGTGCAGGCCGTGGTCGAAGCGGCTGCGCTCTGCCAGCAGGTCCGCAGCCAACGGGTGGATGAGGCGATCGCCAAAGAAGACAAAAGCCCCGTCACCATCGCCGACTTCGGAGCCCAAGCTCTGATCTGTCGCGCCCTGGCCGCAGCCTTCCCCCAAGATCCCGTCGTCGGCGAAGAAGATTCCAACGCCCTGACGGATCCAGCCCAGGCCGCCAAACTCGCCCAGGCCACCGAGTTTGTCCAAGCCGCCGTGCCCACCGCCACCACCGCCGATGTGATTGACTGGATTGACCATGGCAACGGCGCGGTGGCCCAGCGCTACTGGACCCTGGACCCGATTGATGGCACCAAAGGATTTCTGCGGGGTGATCAATATGCCGTGGCCCTAGCCCTGGTGGAAGATGGCGATGTCAAGGTTGCGGTTTTGGCTTGCCCGGCCCTCACCCTAGACCTGGGCTCCGACCAATCCCTGGGCGAAAATTCCAGCTCGGGGGTTTTGCTCGTGGCCTTGCGGGGCCAGGGGGCGACCTGCCGCAATCTGGGCGGCGGCCCCGAGCGCAAGCTCAGTGTCACCCGCCCCGAGGACAGCGCCCATTTCCGCTTCGTCGAAAGTGTGGAACATGGCGACAAGGCCCTCCAGCAAAAAATTGCCCAGGGCATTGCCATGACCCAGCCCGCGATCCAAATGGACAGCCAAGCCAAATATGCAGCGGTGGCGGCGGGCCAAGCAGCCCTCTATCTGCGCCTGCCCTCACCCAAAACGCCGGACTATCGCGAGAAGATCTGGGACCATGCAGCGGGTGCCCTGATCGTCGAAGAAGCTGGGGGCCGGGTCACGGACATGCATGGTCAGCCCTTGGACTTTAGCCGCAGCGCTCGCCTCACGGACAACCAGGGCGTGATTGTGAGCAATGGCACCATTCACGATACCGTGTTGGCACTGTTGAACGAGTAGCCCAGGGCCTGGAGCTGCGCCATGGCATTGCAAGCAAACTGCTTTAGAATCTGACTGCATTCGTTCTATATTCGTTTTACATTCGTTTTAGAGAAAGACAGAGATGAATCACAGTGGCGTTACCGTTTGGCTGACCGGCCTGAGTGGTGCGGGCAAGACCACGATCTGCGATGCGCTGGAAGCAGCGCTGCGGGCCAGGGGCTGCAAGCTAGAGGTGCTGGATGGTGACATCGTGCGGGAAAACCTGAGCAAGGGCTTGAGCTTTAGCAAGGAAGATCGCGACATCAATATCCGTCGCATTGGCTTCGTTGCCCATTTGCTGACTCGCAATGGCGTGATTGTGCTGGTTTCTGCGATTTCTCCCTACCGCGCGGTGCGGGATGAAGTCCGCCAGAAAATCGGTGATTTTGTGGAAGTCTATGTGAGTGCTCCCCTGGCGGTTTGTGAGGAACGAGATGTCAAAGGGCTGTATCAGCGGGCCCGCGCTGGGGAAATTAAGGGCTTCACAGGAATTGATGATCCCTATGAGGCTCCGCTGAGCCCAGAGGTGGATTGTCCCACCCAGAATGAGACGCTAGAAGAGAGCGTGGAGAAAGTTATTCGGTTCTTGGAAAAGTCGAACTATTTGCCAGCCGCCTAGGCGCTAGCTGGGGTTTGAGCGCCAATGGGCAACAGACGGTGCGATCTATGGGTGGATCGCACCGTCTATATTTTGGGGCAGAGATCGGCAACTTCATCTCTGCTTGAAGAAAATATCAATTCAATATTTAGTGTAGATAATTACCTCCAATTAGTTGATAATACGATCAGTCAGGATGCCTGCCCAAGTGTTCAATGGGAACATGCGATCGCCAACTTACTGAATCGCCCCCGGCTTGAGAGCCCCCATCGAGATCCCTTCGCCAGACTGCACCCCCGCTGCATGCTCGCTTCTCTCGACGGCCCTTGATTCATCGCCTTAAGTCTTTCACTTGGCGCTGGCCGCTGTTCCTCCCCATTGAGCCTGTGCTTTTTGCCATCGGAGCTGCTGAAACCGCAGCTCTGCTTAGAGCCAAAAGCACGCTCTAAATCTTGTGGAGGCTCGATATTTTAATGAAAGTTGCTTTGGTTCACGATTTCCTGACCCAGCCCGGCGGGGCTGAGCGGGTGTTTGAGTTGCTGTGCAAACGCTATCCAGACGCCGATATTTATACCTCAATCTATAACCCCAGGACGAGCGTGGATTTTGGCGATCGCCCTGTCCACACGACCTGGCTTCAGCGCCTGCCGGGGTCGAGTCGCTACTTTCGCTTTCTCGCGCCCTTCTATTTTTCGGCCTTCCGGTCCCTCGATCTGCGCGAGTACGACTTGATCATCAGCCATACAACCAGCTTTGCCAAAGCAGTGCGCAAGCGACCCGATGCCAAGCATGTCTGCTTTTGCCACAATGTCACCCGCTTCTTGTGGGACACCAAAACCTATTTGCGGGAATTTGGCCCATTCCGCCAGCTTACACCGCTGCTGGATAGAGCCTTTGAACCGATGCGAAAAGTAGATTTGGCCTATGCCCAGGAGCCAGATGTCTATATTGCCAACTCTCGCAACGTCGCGGAGCGCATCAAGCGCATCTATCAGAAGCCTGCATTCGTGATCAATTGCCCTGTGGATGGCGATAAGTTTCGCTACTGCGATCGCAAAGGTGAGTTTTATCTCGCTTCGGCTCGGTTAATTAGCTACAAGCGCATGGATGTGATTGTTGAAGCTTTTAACTGGCTGGGCTGGCCGCTGATTATTACCGGAGATGGTCCCGAGCGAGAGCGCCTGGAAAAGCGTGCCATGGGCAATATTTCCTTCCTGGGCCATGTGAGTGATAGCGAGCGTAAGCGGCTGATGTCCACGGCAAACGCTGTCATCATCGCAGCCCTTGAAGACTATGGTTTAGTGCCAATTGAAGCCAATGCTAGCGGTACTCCAGTAATTGCCTACGGGGCTGGGGGCGTGCTGGAGACGCAGCAACAGGGCCGCACAGGGCTATTCTTTAACCGGCAAAGTCCTGAGTCTTTAGTGTCTGCCCTAATGGCATCAAAGGGGATGGATTGGAATTATGAAGCCATACGTAGCCACGCTCTGGAGCACTTTTCCAAGGCCGCCTTTTTCACCAATATTGATCAGGTGATGGAACGCTGCTTGGCTGCATAGGTATGGCGTCTGGGTGCATTTACCAGCTATCTGGAAAAAATAAGGGCAAACATCCGGATTATCACGGCTCCTCCGCGAATTAGTCTGTATAAATAGAATCTAACCTCGGATCTGTTTTATTTGAACTCATATTGGCGTATT
>JAAUQQ010000326.1 GCA_012032745.1 Synechococcales cyanobacterium RM1_1_8 | reverse complement strand
TGGCGAGAAGAATGACTCCAAATACCTGGCCGTTTCCAGGGCAACGATGCCATCATCAATCTGCAAAAAAATCTCAACTACTTCGGCATCAACTGGGGCGCTGCCCATGCTGGTAACACCTACTCGTTCTTCCAAGGCGACACCCTGCTGAAGTCTTTCAACACAGCTGACATTGAAGCTGCGGGAGGGTTTAGCAACTACTCCAACCTCCACAGTGGCCAGGGCAACGGCTACGTTCACTTCTACGCGGATAGTGCAGCGGATATCTTCAACCGCATTGTCATTTCCCAAGTCGGTGGCGGCGGCTTTGAAACTGACAATCATTCATTCCATGTGGGTGAAGCTGGGTTCACCGGGTTTGATCTGAAGAGCCAGCAATCGGTGCCTGAACCGACGATGGTGCTGGGGCTGCTGGGCCTCGCGGGTGGTGGTTTGCTGAAGCGCAAGCTCGCAGCAGCCTAGGCTGATTGCTGGAGTTGAGCGGCTTAGGTTGGGCAGCTTAGGTTGAGCAGCTTGAATCAAGCAGAGTGAGCGGCTTGCCACCGGATGAGTGAGTCCGGTGGCTGGGCCAGCCTGTCTCCTGCATCCCGAGCTTAGGGATCAACCAAAACCACCTGCCCCGTCCTCGCGGCCTGTCTCAGGGCTTCGGCCACTTGCAGGGCATAGAAGCTATCCGCGAGATTGACATAGAGGGGCTCCCCATCGAGCAAATGGGCCACCACGTTTTCGGTATCCAGCTTAAATAGCCCGCGACGACCGCCCTGGGCGATCGCCCACCGTCCCCGCATCAGTGATCAATTCAGCCGATCGCCCTCAAATACAGAGCACCGCGATCGCCCCTCACTTCCAGCCGCCGCTCTGGACGCCACAGCCCCTCGCCCTTGGCCAAAGTCACCAGGCCCAACACCCCACTTTTGAAAAACAGCCGCGCATTGCAAAAGCAGGATGAGAAATAACGGGGATCCTCAGCAGGCCAAAACTGTGCTAGGCAGCTCACCGAAGCCACAGGGCCAAAAGCCTGGGTCAAACGATGGATGCGCGACAAAGCGCCCATCAAAGGAAAGCCCAATTGATCATAGTTAAAACTCCACTGCTGGGGTGCAGGCTGTTTGGGCGCGATCGTTGTGTAGCTGACCGAACGAGGCAGGCCCACCTCAGCCAAGTTTTGCATCAAGGCCTGGTGCAAACCGCCCAGGAGTTCGATATGTTCCACATGGAGCAATCGCTCTTTCTGGCGAGCCAGCTCCATCAAGGCTGCTGCTTCCGCCACCGTCAGAGCCAGGGGATATTCCACCACCACATGCTTGCTCTCGCGCAGGGCTGCTTCTGCCACTGGCCCGTGGATTTCATTCGAGCTGGAGACAATCACCAGGTCCAAGTCGGGACGCCGCACCAGGCTCAACCAATCCGGAGCCGCCGCCGCCCCGGCTTCCTGGGCAAAGGCAGTGGTTCGATCGAGTCGCGACCCGCCACAACCACCAGTTGCGCCCGCTCTATCTCCGCCAAGGCCTTAACCCGCAGCGTTGCGGCATAGCCCGTTCCTACTAATCCCACACGTAGCATCTTGGTCACGGTCCACTGCCCTGGCTTACTTTCTGGATTTCATTGTTGCTGGAGTAGATTCTACAGGCTGGGTGCTGACCCGCTGGGGGCATCCTCGGCGATCGCCCTAGCCCAAACCCGAAGGCTCCCGCACCGCTCGGGCGATCGCCGACAGATCCTCATCGCCAAAGCCCCGCGCTATCAGCCCTGCTTCCAGTTGAGCCACATGGGCCGCAATGGGCAACGTCACCCCCAATTCCTCCGCTACCTCCAGGGCAATCTTCAAATCCTTGTGATGTAGGCGCAGGCGAAACCCGAGGGGATAGTGATTGGCGATCATATTGCCCGAGCGATGATTCAGGCCCCAGGATCCCGCCGCGCCGCCGCCCACGGCCTGCACCACCTGGCCCATATCCAAGCCCGCCTTCATCCCCAAGGCCATGCCCTCCGCAATCCCCAGGTAAGTGCCCGCAATGATCACCTGGTTGATCGCCTTGGTCACCTGGCCCGCACCGATTGGCCCCACATGGGTAATCGTCTGGCCCAGGGCACTGAGCACCGGCAGGGCCCTGGCCAAAACCTCGGCCTCACCCCCGACCATAATCGAAAGGCTGCCCTGCTGTGCCCCCTCCGATCCGCCGGACACCGGCCCATCCAACATCTGCACCTGCCGTTCTGCCAGGGCCGCTGCAATGCGCCGCGTCACCTTCGGACTAATCGTCGAAAGATCCACAACGATGCTCCCCGGCGCAGCCCCGTGAATCACGCCGCGATCGCCCAAAACCACCGCCTCCACATCGGGGCTATCGCTGACGCAGATCAAGATCACCTCGGAGTGGGCCGCCAGGGCCTCGGGACTTTCGGCTCGCTGGGCTCCGGCGGCGGCGATCGCTGCCTCGCAATCGCGCCGCCGATTATGCACCGTCACATAATGACCGGCCTTGAGCAAGTTCAGCGCCATCGGGGCACCCATGGTCCCCAACCCAATCAGACCCACATTCATCGCTGCTCCCCGCTGCGTAATTTGCGCTGCTAAGTTTAGCTGCTAAGTTTCACTGCTAGGTTGCCCTATCGAACCACCCTGCCAAATTCAGCGGTCCAAGCACCATTTTCAGCCTAACTTCACTCAATTGTAAGGATTTTCCGAGCTTAGGCCGCCCAAGCTGCATAGGGGCGAAATCACGCACCTAGAAATTGAAGTCACCCCTGAACAATGACCCAGGTGGCACCGCCATCCACCGCAACGGTCACGACATCACCGGACTCGCATTGAGGTTCAACTATGCTTAACATCAATCGCCAATCTGCTTACCAAACTCTCTTAAGATTAGGTCTGGGTATCGGTTTTGCCATGGGCCTGGTGGCCAATCTCACTCCTGGGGCGAGCGCCGCCGAATACCGGGGCCAGCGCTTGGATGGTCGCTCCTTTGAGGCGATCGTCATGGCCGAAAGCAAGGGCCAAAAGGAAGCTCGCATCACCTTCAAAGGCTACCAAGCCCTCGTACATTTCCGTGAAGGGGGCTATGTGATCGTCGAGCTGGACAGTGTGATTATTCGAGACCGAGAAAATATCAGAGCCCGCGATCGCCGCCAAAATACGGAATGGCAAATTGCCCTGAAGTGACGTGGCTGATCCCCAGCGCCCCAGGCTAGTAGTTTGGGGCGTAAGTTTTGCCCCCCTCTCCCACAAGGGGAGAGGGGCTCCAATCCAGCTCCCCTTATCCATCAAATGGGGAAGGGGTTGGGGGATGAGATGGGCTTAAGCTAGCCTGAAAACTTCCGCCCTGCCGTACTAGGGCCAAGCCAACAGCCTGTCCCTAGCGCGCGATGCCTTTGCGCCAAGCCAGCAGTCCTAGCCCCACCAGCCCCCAAAGGGGCGAGGCTTCTGGAATGGGCGTGGAAGGTTCCTGGGGATAGAGCGGGGAACCATCAGGAAACTGGGGCGGCGGCACAAACCGACCAGGAATGGCGGTGGCTGAACCAAAGGTTAAATTATCAAAGCCCACGGTCCGGGCCTGGCCCTGAAGGACGACGGAACGGGCAATCCCAGAAAAAGCGGTTCCCAAGGGGAAAAAGGGACTGAATTCTCCCTGGGGGTCTGGGGCTCCCTTGCGAGGCGTGGAGGGCAGGTCAAACTGGGCCAGCAGATTCCCCGTGCCATCCAGGCCATCAAAGAGCTGTACAGCACCCCGAATCTGCACGCCTGTGGCACTGGCAGGCAGCACAGCGGAATAAAACAACGAAAATCCATCCTTGAAGCCACTGGCCACATTCAGCTTAGCTTCAGTGCCATCTCGAAAGAAAATGATGTTGTCCGGGCTAGGCTCCCCGCCGAAGTCCCCCGCCACGCCGCCTGCATCGACATCCTTCAGCACGATCACATTGTCGCTGAAGCTCACGCCCAGGGGTTGACCATACAGACTACCGAGGCTGCCGAAACCATCGTTGTAGAACTCCTGCACAGATTCCAAATCCAGGAGCCCCTCAAAATCCAGGACGAATGTCCCGGCAGCAGCGGGTAGCTGAGGCCCAATCAAGCCCGTGGCCGTAATTCCCAGCAGCCAGATTCCCCGTTTCCAGATCCATCTTTTCCAAACCACAGGCAAACCTACTTGAGATCGAGTCGGGAAAACCATTTCACCTTTCCTTGTCGAACGGTAGCCGATCACACCAGTCAATATTGAGATCGGCTACCGCCAACGATTAGTTCCTGAAAAACACGAATTCTTGCGAATGCAAGGGGCCTAGATGGGGAGTCTAAACCGGGGCCTTGGGCAACACGGCCCCCTGAAGAAGATCTTTGATACCGGAAATGCGTGAATTACCTTCAGCCAAGATATCAAGCCTCTAGGGATACAACAGCATCGGACAGAGCTTTAACGGAATCTTTACGAGTTCATTCTCCAGGGGGCAAATAACTGTCACATTAGCTACCCAGTGATAGAGCCAGCAGCCTTTAAGCCGCGATCGCCCGAGCCACCCATTTCTCCAGTCTTTGAATGACTGTCTCCCCCCTAGGGAGACCCATTGAAGGGGAAACCCAGGGGTGAAAACCAGCTACCTCTACAGGCCCGCACAGGCCGAGACCGCACAATTTGACAAAACGTTGCTCTCTTCCAAGAGCTGAAGTAGGGAGATATCTTGCTCCAGCAGGCAGGCATGGCCGCTGTGGGGCAAAATCACCTGGCTGGCCTGGGGAAATAATTCCAGGAGGCGATCGCCTTCTTCGACGGACGGCAATAGGCGATCGCCCTGACTCGAAAGAATCAACACCGGCTGTTCAAAACGGGCCAAAGCGGCGTGATCCAAGACAAACTGATTGAGCAGAGACAATCGCCAATGGGCCGTTTGGGCAGGCAATTGCTGCATGGCCCGCAGCAGTCGCTGGCGCTCGGGGGGGGCCACCTGGCCGGGCTCCACTAGCAATTGCAACAGTAGATGGGTAAAGGCTTGGTAGAGTTCTGTGGGAGCCCAGCCCGACAGGGGAGCGGCCAGCTTGAGCAGCGGCAGGCGGTGAAATGAAGAAGCGGGGTTGACCAAGATCAAGCCATCCAGACAGTCCGGAGCCTGGGCTGCGAGCTGGAGCGCCAGGCAGCCGCCAAAGGATTCGCCGCAGAGATAGAGCGATCGCCCCGCAACTCGCCCCTGGTGCCGCAGGGGCAAGAGCTGGGCCTGGACTTCGGCGGCCAGCCCTGCCCAGTCCAAGCGCTGGTCTCGGGGCAGCATCAGACAATGGACATCAAAGGCCGTTGCCAGTTCATCTAGTTGTGCTTGCAATAATTGCCCGCTGCCGTCCATGCCAGAAAAATAAATCAGCAGCGGGCGGTGGCTCGCCGGGGGCCGGGGACGAAAAAAATAGCGATGGGATGGTCTCACAACGGTGGTTAGGGTTTCCCAGTGGTAGGGCCTCACAGCCTGAGTCTTGTATCAATCATAGCCCTGTATCCATCTCA
>JAAUQQ010000325.1 GCA_012032745.1 Synechococcales cyanobacterium RM1_1_8 | reverse complement strand
GCTTTGGGATAAATCTAGGAAATCTTCAACTTTGAATAGCAATCAAACTTTCTTGCATTCAGGTGTAAATTGGAGACGAAATTGATACAGCGTAGACTGTTCAAGGACGACCTAAATCCGCTCTCAATCTATCAGTTGAACATTAAGGAGTCGAATCAATGAGGTTAAGGTAAGAGGGCGAATCGGGAATTTTTTAGGCATTTATATACAACACAAAAGTCCCTCGATCCAGTCTGGATCGAGGGACTTTAATCAATTGGGACTTGGGAGCGCCCCATCTTAATCTGGGCTAATCAAGCTGGGCTTAGTGGAGGCGATCGCAGCTCCAGGAACTGGCCGCGATTGCTTCGCAAGCTTCCGGAGGAATCTCCCCGAGATAACCTTCTGCCTAGGCCACAAATGCCCCAGCCAAATCACCCACGGTCTTCCAGCCGACAACGGCCAGCAGATCGCCATCCTTGGAGATGCCCACGCCGCTGAGACCATTGCCTGCCGAGACATTGTTCTCAAGGGTCAGCTCGGAGGCTGCAAAGCCCTTGAGCGTCGTCATGCCCATTTGGTAGTTGGCGATGAAGTCAAAGCCTTCGCCGGTACTGAGGATGATTGTGGCATCGCCAGCGCCGCCCAGCCAGACTTGGTCCATGCCGCTGCCGCTGTCGATCACATCGGCACCGCCGTTGGCATAGATCTTGTCATTGCCGCTGCCGCCCAGGATGCGATCGGCCTGGTTGCCGCCGTAGATGAGGTCGTCACCAGCGCCACCCACGAGCAGGTTGAGGCCATCGCCCCCGAAGAGGGTATCGTTGCCTGCACCACCGTAGAGGTTGTCTGCCTGATTGCCGCCAAAGAGCTGGTCGTTGCCCCCGGCTCCAATCAGCGTATCTTCGCCGCCGTTGCCGAAGAGGGAATCATCGCCTTCGCCGCCGCTGAGCTGCTCGGAAGCGCCGGTGGCCAAAGCGCTGCTGGTTTTGGCTGCTGCCATCACCGTCGCCGCCGTTATCATCACCGCCGCCGTTATCATCACCACCGTTATCACCGCCGCCGCCATCCACGGGAACATCAATCACCGTATCGCTACGGAAGGCCAGGTTCTGAATGCGGCTATCCTCAGCGGCAGTGGTATCCGCTTGGTCAAAGGCATTGGCTGTCTCGCCAAAGTTTGCCGCCAGGTATTCTGCGAGGGCATCCTGCTCGGAACCATCGACAGCGAATGTGGCAACGCCCGTGCGGGGAGCATCATCGGTCTGGGTGAGACTGACCACATTGGCAGCATCGCCCGTGGGGAAAGGATAGCCATCGCCGCCCTCGGCCAAAAAGCCCAGGGTGACTAGGCGGAAGCTGCGGCTGGGGTCGCCGACCAGTTCGCCGTTGCGGATCAAGACATCGGCATCTTTGCCGTTTGCATCTAGGACGGCCAGGGACTGGATGCGATCGCCCGCCGCTTGGGTCAGGTCAAAGCTAAACTCCAAGCCCGACACCTGGGGGAACTGGCCGGGGGTATTGCTGCCCGTAGAAGCAGAAACGCCATGTTCCAAGATCGCCGCCAGCTCCGCAGCGGTGACGGTGACTAGGGTCAAGCCATTGTTAAAGCTGAGGGCATTGGCAATGTCGCTCTGGGAGATGCCGCCCTCGGGCTTGATGCCGGGGATGGCTTCGTTGGGCAGTTGCTCGGGTGCGCCCGTGCCCCCGGCGGGAACGATGACGCGACCGATTGGGTTGCGGATGCCGCCGCCGTTTTTGATCGAGATGACGGTGGTGGGGTCGGCTTGTTGGGCGATCGCCAGGTTGGCATCGGCGGTGAGGTTGCCCAGGTTGGTTTCCTCGGTGCGGACGCTGCCGCGAACGCCGTTGAGATAGACATTGCTGACGCCGAAGACATTGCTTTCGGTGGCATTGATAATCTCTCGCAGCTGATCGACGATGGCTTGGATTTCCGGATCGACCAGTGCCTCAGCATTCAAGGCTGCAACGCCAGCGGCATCGGTTGCATAGGCACCACTTATACTGGGGTCGTAGCTCTCGGGGATGATCACGCCATTGGCATCAAAGTCGATTACCAAGCGACCCACATACTTGTAGTTGCCATCAGTATTGACGACGGCGATGGGGTTGCCATCGGCCCCAGTCTTGATGATCGGGTAAGGGCCTTGGTTGGTATCACCTGCCCGCAGAACATCGTTTTCATCAAACAGGCGGGTGTTGGAGCCGCCCGCAACGATGATGTCCACGTTGGTGAGGCGCTCAGCTAGAGCTTGTTCAATGCCAATCTGCTGCATATGGGCCAGCAGTACGACCTTGTTGAGGCCGGGGTTGGACGCCAGCAGGGCATCGACATCGGCCTGGATCTCGGCAGCCAGGGCATCGAGCTGGGCCGGGCTGGGGACGCCATCGAAGGGCGTGGGCAGCACGGTGACACCGCCGGGGCTGGAGATGCTGACGTTGGTGTTGCGAATTGTCGGGGTAGTTGCCCCAACAACGCCAATCTTTTCACCGTTGACCGTGATCACGGTGCTGGCGGCGATGCTGTTGCCCTGGGGCGCTTGGCCATCGGGGACGACTAGGCCCGCCAGGTTGGCATCGGTGCTGAAGTCGAGGTTGCTGCTCAGGTAGGGGAAAGCCGTTCCAGCAAAGCTCTCATCCACGTCCGGGGTGGCGGGGTCATCGACCGCGCCGCCGATTAGGTCGCGCACCACGCCGGTGCCTAGGTCGAACTCGTGGTTGCCAAAGGCGATCGCCTCAAAGCCCAGCTCATTCTGAATCAAAATATCGGCGCGGCCCACAGCGCCAAAGGCTTCGCGACTGGCGGAAAGGAACAGACCGGGAATGAAGGCATCGCCGGAGGAAAGGGTGAGGGTATTGTCGGCCAGACCATCGTTGCCCAGGTCCTGGTTGCGCAGGGCTGCCAGCACCGCTGAGAAGTTGGGGGCATCGGTCAGGGCGGGCACCCCGGCTTCTTGGTCGGCGGCGTGGAGCAGTTCTAGGGTGAAGTTCGTCGGCATGGGAGCGCCTCCAAGGGTAATGCTAGCGACAATGGGGTCATGGTCGGAGGCACGGCTATCAGTCTCGGCAAACTCGCTGTTGACATGGACGATGTCCACCTCAGCTTGGGCGGCCAGGCCATTGCTGACCAGGATGTGGTCCAGGCTCTGGGAGTTGCCTTGGAAGATGAAGCTGTAGCGCTCGTCCGGGGGAAGGTCATTGGTCAAGTTTGTCAGGCCAGCGGTTTCGAGGCCGGTGACGGGGGAGACAAACTCAAACTCATTTAGGTCGCCCAGGACAATCACCTTGGCCTCGGTCCCCAGGCCGCTGACAAAGCCTTGAACCGCTGCGGATTGAGCTTGGCGTTCATCCAGGCTGCCGTTGACGCTGGGGTCTTCTTGGCGAGCAGCGAAGTCTTGCTCCACACCGAGGATCGGAGCGCTGCCGCCCTTGGAGGAGAAGTGGTTGTTGACCAGGGTGATGGCTTCGCCGTTGAACTCAAATGTGGCCAGAGGGGCAGACGGCCCCCCGCAAAGGCTTCTCCGGCAGCCTGGCCGCCGATGGTTTGGACGGAGCTGGGCTGGAGGTCTACGCGGTCATCGTTGTAGAGGAAGGCCGTGCGGATGTTGCCGCCGGGCTGGCCGCCGCTGGCCCCATCGGTGATGAAGCTGTTGTCGATAAAACTGTAGGTGGGACCGCCTGCGGCGGCGATCGCATCCACCAGCGCTTGCAGGGTGGCCGCAGCGCTGGTCACGCCATCATTGACTGAGCCGCTGTTGTCCTGAATCTCTTGCAGGCCGATGATGTCAGGGGCCTTGAGATTGGTGACGATCTGCTGGGCGATCGCCGCAAAGCGACCGTTGGCCACATCAGCATCGCCATCGCCATCGTTAGTCTCCAGGTTGAGGACGTTGTAGGTGGCAACGGTGAGCTGGGTGCTGGAACCCTGGAGGGTCGTCACGTCTGGGCTGAGGCTGCTGTTGACCACCGTGGCGGTGAAGTCCTGGGTGGGAATGACTTCAAAGTTGCCAAAGCTGTAGGAGACGACGCCCGTGACATCGCCCAGGGTTGCACCCACATCTACCTGGGGCAGGTTGAAGTCGAAAACGCCTTCATCTTCATCAATTTGGATTTTCTCAGGGTTGAAGTCCGTGGGGCTGATGTTGAGGGTGCCGCGATCGCTAATCCCCGTTGCGTTGGCACCGCCATCGGCCACGGTGAAGATTTCGCCAAAGCCATTGGTCGGAGCAATGACCAGGGCATTGGGCACCGTCACCCGCATCCCTTCCAGGGACTCGAAGAAATCAATGCCATCGCTGGTGGGCTCGAAGGCGGCAAAGGCATCATCATCGATGGTTTGGTTGGGCACAACGCGATCGCCATTGCCGAGGAGCACCGCCGTCGGGAGGGCATTGCCCGAAGACAGAACGCTCAGGCTGGGGTTACCGCTGATCTGCGTTGTGGAGAGATTGCCCGTGGCAGCACCGCCGGGGGTGAACTCCGAAACGGTCCCTGCCACTCGAACAGCATCGCCTACGGCCACGCCAGGGGCCGAACCGGTGAAAACAAACAGGGCATCGGAGGTGGCAATGTCGCCATCGCCCGTTGGGTCTTGGAGGTAGAAGCCGTTGCTGTCCACGGCGGTGACGATGCCGCTGGTGGTGACGCTGTTGCCCACCAGGGGAGAGCGGTGGCCTGCGCCTTGGATGGTGAAGATGGGGGTGAGCAGGGTGGGGGAGATCGCCGCACCGTTGCCCGGAGAAGCCACAGCGGGCACATTGGCCCCAGCCCCGCCTAGGGCCTGAGTGGCCACAGCACCATTGGCCCCGGCTGCACTGAAGGCTCCCAGATTGACATCGTAGGAAGCGGCATCGTTATTGGTCGTGTCGGGATAGGCTTCGCGGTCCACAATGCGGCTGCTGGCGCAGTCTCACCGACAAACAGCGTCACGGCATCGCCGCCCGCCCCCAGGCCCGCGCCATCGGAAAAGCCCACCTGAACCCCCGCGAGGTCAATCACAGGGCTCCAAACGGATTGGAATTCAGTCACATCAGCGCCATTGCCCACGACCACAATCACGGACTCGCCGGGGGCAATTTCCGCAATGCCTTGGATCAAATCGGCATCGGCGGTGGAAGCCGATTCATCGTCGTAGAACAGGTTGGGGCTGGTGCCAGAGATCCAGGCTTCGGTGCCGTTGTTGGTGATTTCAAACCAATCGGCGGTGACATCGGTTCCGGCCTGGCCCGACCAAATCTCAGTGATTTGCAGATCGAAGTTGGCCGGTGTTCCGCCATCTCCACCGCCGCCGCCATTATCGCCACCGCCGCCGAGGCCCGCCGGATCGATCGCAATCACCGACAGGGTACTGCTGACTTCATGGGTGACGATCAGCAGGGGCTGGCCATTGGGGCTCTGGTCTGCGGGAATCAAGGTCAGGCCCTCGGGGCTGACATCGCTGCCGCTGGGCAAAACTGGATGAACCGAGCCTCCGCCGGTTGGTCACGTCATAGGCCATGAT
>JAAUQQ010000324.1 GCA_012032745.1 Synechococcales cyanobacterium RM1_1_8 | reverse complement strand
TCCCGATCCGGCCCCCCTTCTCCCTTTATGGGAGTGAAGGGGCTGGGGGATGAGGGTGGCTCAAACTGGGCTAAGCACTTCCGCCCTGCTGTACTAGTCTGGATGATTCAATCTTTGGAAGTCCCTTGGGCGGAGTTTAACTGGTTATTACAACGAACCGGTGATGTCCTTGGGACTTGGTAGATTGAGAGGAAGCGCATCGGCCTAGACGGAGATATGCCTGAAGGATATGCCTGAAGCCAATGCCGCTGATGCTCAGCCTCAGCAGTGCAAATCATTTTTTAGGGAGGCGGCTCTTGGCGAAACGACAGAGCAAAATTAAGCAGATTAAAGCGCTGCAAAAGGCGGCCAAGCTGTCCCCCCAGGAGCGGCTGGCTCGGTTTGTCGAGAAGGCGCAGTATCTGGCAGCCATCGACCTGGTCAAGCAAGCCGCCCAATCCCAGCCCGACCTTCAGCTCACGCCCAGTGAAGGGGAACTGTGGTTGAAGCAGGGGCAGATGGAGCTGGGGCGATCGCAGCCCAAGCTGGCCGAACCCCATTTCACCCAGGCCCTGGAACTCGCTAATTCCCAGGACAACTGGCTGGGGGATGCCTATTATTTTTTGGCCAAAAGCTTGCTGCTCCAGGACCGCAGCGCTGAGGCCCTGGCGCTGATCCAGTCCGCCTTTGACCAGGAAAAACTGCCTAAAACCCACGGCGGCTGCTACCTCAAGCTGCTGCTGATCGAAGGAGAAACCGAGCGGGCCAAGGCCCTGATGGAACAGCAGCCCAAGCGCTTCTATGCTCCCCAGCTCCACTGGCTGCGGGGCGTTTTTGGCCTTGCAGGCGGGGCAAGAAGATGAAGCGATCGCCCATTTCCGCAAGGTCAAGGATCCCATTACCCCCGGCGATAATCCCAGGGCTTGGCCGGTCTATGCCCGCCAGCGCCAGGGGGAATGGCAGGGCGCATCCAGCCTTCTGAACCAATTCCGCAATGGGTTTTCCGCTCGGCTCGATGCCTCACCGGATCCCTTCCTGGACTGGCTGGGCCTCCACCAGTCTGTCAAGACGGGACGGCTGATGCGCAGCCCATTTGAGCAGCGGGCGGGCCTGGGCAAAACCCCGGCGGTTGAGATTTTGGAGCTGGCGACGCTGCTGGAACAGGGCCGGATTTATGATGCGGGCCATGCTTTCCTAAACTTAGAGTCTTCAACCCAATCCAGCCGGGTGGAGCTGGTCGCCCTGCGGCGTCCGCTGATGATGGCGGCGGGGGAGCAATCCCTCAAGGACGGTGAACCGGGCTGTGCGATTGAGTTTTGGGAGGCGATCGCCGCTGACCTTCCCCTCGACTCGCCGCTTAACTTCCAGCTCCATATCAACCTAATCCGGGCCTATCGGCAGGGAAATGCCGACGCCGAGGCCCTCAAGCCCATTCGGCGGCTGGTGCGCTGGCTGGAGCAATCCGCCAAGGCCAGCGATGGCAGCCCGGCCCAGGGCTGGTCCGAGGCCCGCCGCAAATCTGCCCTGATTCACCTCCATTGTTTTGCCGCCGATGCCCAGATGAGTTCCGGGGCCAGAACGCCCGCCCTCCAGGCGATCAAGGCAGCGGAGCAGCTAGACCCTGACCATGCCGAAGTGCTGGCGCGGCGCGGTCTGGCAACGCTGTTGGATCGCAAGTTTGAGGCGGCGATCGCCCTGCTCACCACCGCTCTGGAAAAAGGCTGCACCTTTTCTGAAGCCTATTCCGCCCTGCTCCAAGCCCTGGACCAGACCAAAGACAAAGCCGCCAAGGCCGATGCCCGTCGCCGCTTTGGCAAGCGCTTTGGCGATCTCGTAGAAGCGGGAATGGAGGAAGAGCTGCCCCGCTGGATTGAGGCGATCGCCACGCAATCCTTTGAGATTTTGAGTCGCTGATTCACCCCGAAGACCCCGAAGGCCCCGAAGAAATCGCCTGCGGTCACTTCGTCGATGCGGTGGAGGGCGAGCCCAACAAAGCGGGGCGCGTGGATGTGGATTTGGACCAGGCGGCTGGGCAATGGAAACACCTTCTGGGCGAATGTTCTGCCCAGGAGCGGGTGACGGTGTTGGAGGCGATCGCCCTCTGTCTCCAGCTCTATTGCAAGCGCATCAAGGGCCGCGATGCCCTGATTGAGCAGTATCACCAGCAACTGCTCGCCCTAGAAGCCCAAGCCCCCGCCGCCCTACCCACCTACCTGGCCCTGGCTGCCCTCAAAAACACCGCCAAAGCCAACGAGCAACTGCGCCCCCACCTGGAGCGCCTGCTCAAGGCCAGCCCAACACCGGGGGATGCCCTGGCCCAGGTCCAGCTCCAGGCCCGCTGGTTTGGCAGCAGCAATGCCCTGCTACCGTTCATCGAAACGGCCCTGAAAAAAGAGTCCCAAAACCCCCTGCTGCTGCTGGCCAAAGCGACGACCTACCCGTTCGACAGCAAACCATACAATCAATACAAAGACCAGGGATTTGACATTGCCCGCCGCCTGCAAGATGCCCCGGCCCTCCAAGCCTTCCGCCAGGAGGAGCAGTTTGCCACCCAATGGCAAACCGCCCAGCTCATGCCCAAAAACCTCAATAATTTCAATCCCAACAACCCGGTCGAACTCGACAGAATGCTGGAGCAGATGATTCGCAACATGCTGGGTCCGCAAATGTCGAAGCAGGAGCTGGCGATGATGATGCCGATTCTGAAACAGCAGCTGATGGCTGAAATGATGGATAGCATGGACTTTGGGGATGATGACGATGACTTTGGCGGCGGTGGATTTCCTCTGCCCTTCAGCTTTGGCCCTCCCGGCGGCGGTCGCGGCGGTCGCGGTCGTTCCAAGGCATCGAAGTCGAAGAAGCGGCGGCGTTAGGGTTTCTAAGATTGGGGCTCGTAGGGAGGTTGGTTGTAGGTAATAGGTGATAGGTAATAGGTTGGCTGTTCCGATTAGCCGTCACCCATCACCCACCCATAAAACCCCTAAGATCCAGCCCCGAAGCCTGGCCCTCAAAACGGTCATTCAACTCTTGGTTTAACGCAAACTCATGACAAATCACGCCGAATTGCTCGGGATTGAACCCGATGCCGACCTCGCCACGATCAAAGCCGCCTACCGGGCCAAGCTGAAGGAATTTCCGGCCCACTCCCACCCGGCGGAATTTAAGGCTGTGCGGGTGGCCTATGATGCCCTGCGCAAGACGGCTGGGCCAGGGGGGGAGGAGGAGTGCTTAATTCCTAAACCCCTGGAGGTGACGGTTGATCCCAAGTTGGTGAGGGCGCTGCGTCAGTCTGTCTTGGGCGATGTGGAAAAGTCCCTGGAAGATGTGATTAAGTTGAGTTTTTGATTGTTCTGAGTTTTATCCCGCTGTGGCCAATCCCTACGATCGCCTGCTCACTGACCTCCTGAACGTTTTAGATGCCGTGGACCAAGCCTGCGCCCATTGGCAGGCTGTGGAAGCCGAGATGGCGGAAGCAGCGGCTTCAGAGTCGGTTGCAAAGCTTCCACAAGCTGATCTCCCTGGGGCATCCCCAGCGACGCCTCCAGCCCTGAATTGAATCCCCTTCAGCGAGCGGCCAAAACCGCGATCGCGGCCCTAGAGTCGATGTTTGGCCTGCCCCAAGCGGTCCCTGAAAGCTCGGCCCCGCCGATCGCCTCTGAAGCCGATGCGATCGCGCCCCCTGGGGCAGATAGCTCCGACAACCCAGCCCCTAGCGAACTGGCTGAGATCATTGCCAGCGGTCGCGAGGGAGCAGAGCTGATTCAGCGATCGCTGCTCGATGCCCTGCGCCAACAGAACATCACCCCCATCCCAGCCCTGGGTCAGCCCTTCGACAGCAAGACCATGTTTGCCATCGATCGCCAACCCGACCCCAGCCTGCCAGAAAACACCATCCTGGAGGAACTGGTGCGGGGCTATCGGCAAAAGGATAAGATCCTGCGCGAAGCTCAAGTCATTGTGTCTAGCAAAACCTAGGGATATGTCACGTTTTGATTTGAGATTTTTGGTGGGTGATGGGTCATAGGTCATGGGTGATAGGTCATGGGTCATAGGTCATAGGAACAGCCAGCCCATCACCCATCACCCACAAATCACCTACAAACCCTAATTTTGCGCGACCATGGCGATGCCATATCCCAACCTGTTCCAAATATTTCCTCCTTTCCCATGTCCAAAGCAATCGGCATTGACCTCGGCACGACGAACTCTGAAGTGGCCATCATCGAAGGAGGGCAGCCCCGCGTCTTGCCCGATGCAGCCGGGGATCTGATGCTGCCGTCCTGTGTGGGGTTTGACGGTGAGGGCCAGTTGGTTGTTGGGCGTGAGGCTCTGCGTCAGTATGGGGCTGCGCCGGAGCGGACGGTGCGGTCGATCAAGCGTCAAATGGGCACGGAGCAGGAGACCACGTTTGAGCTGCCGGGGGATGAATCGGGCGCGGCGGGGGAGACCAAGCGCTATCGGCCCGAGGAGATTTCGGCGATGATCCTGCGATCGCTCAAGCAGCGGGCCGAAGCGGCCCTGGGCGAACCGGTCACCCAGGCTGTGATCACCGTGCCCGCCTACTTCACCGATGCCCAGCGCCAGGCCACCAAGGCTGCCGGAGAAATCGCCGGGCTCGAAGTCTTGCAAATCCTCAACGAGCCCACCGCCGCCGCCCTCACCTACGAGCTGCGCAGCGAAGAGACCGAGCGGGTGCTGGTCTATGACCTGGGCGGCGGCACCTTCGATGTCTCCATCGTCGAAATCACCGACGACATCACCGAAGTCCTGGCCAGCAAGGGCAACAACCGCCTCGGCGGCGATGACTTTGACCAGCGCCTGCGGCTGCACCTAGAGTCCATTTTCCAAGACACCCATGGCATCGCCGCTCCCGACAATGCCCTCACCCAGGCGCGGCTGATGCAGGCGGCGGAGGCGGCCAAGCTGGAGCTGAGCGAATACAGCTCGGCCACGGTGCGGGTGCCGTTTTTGAGCAAGCAGGGCAAGAAGGCGCTGCATTTGGATGGGGAGATTGAGCGATCGCAGTTCGAGACCCTAATCGAGCCGCTGCTGAAGGAAACCCTGAACGCGATCGACAGCGCCCTGGAAGATGCCAAACTCACCGCCGAAGATCTAGACCGGATCATCCTCGTCGGCGGCTCCACCCGCATTCCCCTGGTGCGCAAAATGGTCCAGGCCCACCTGGGCCAAGCGCCCTTAGACACGATCGAGCCTGACCTCTGCGTTGCCCTGGGGGCAGCGCTCCAGGCCGGGGTGCTGACCGGCGAAGCCGTGGAGTCGATTTTGGTGGATGTGACGCCTTACTCCCTGGGCATTTCAGCGGCGGTGGATACGCCCATGGCGGGCATGATTCCCAACTTTTTTAGCGTGATCATTCCGCGCAATAGCGTCATTCCCACCTCCCGCTCTGAGGTGTATGGCACCCTAATGGATTTTCAGTCCACGGTGGAGGTGGAGATCTTTCAGGGGGAGAACGCGATCGCCGATCAAAACGTCCCCCTGGGCTCCTTCAAAATCGAGGGCC